>CAYZHU010000084.1:0-7463 GCA_964477585.1 uncultured bacterium | reverse complement strand
ATCGGAATCGGCAGCTTGGGGAATGGGTGGGAGATTGTAGGCAAACACGTTGGCTTCAGAAAGCGCATTCAGTTTGGCATTGAGGCTATTGAGAATGCTGGAGGCGTGTAGTTTGGCCGATTTTCTGCGGCTCCAGTCCTTGAGCATGACATAAAAGATAGCCGAGTTCGATCCTCCAGCCCCAGAAATGGAAATACAGTCTTGAATTCCAGGCTCTTTCTGGATGATTTTCTCGATTTGAGCGGAGACCGCTTTTGTCCTAGCGAGAGAGGCATTATCTGGTAACTCTGCTGAAATGATGATAGCTCCTTGATCTTCCGGCGGAACTAGGCCCATCGGCAAGAAATGGAAAAAAAGAACGATGCCAAACAAGATGAGACACCAAAAGCTCAGGCCTATTTTTTTGTGGTTCAGGAGCCAAGCGACTCCGTGCAGATATCGATCGGTGATTTTGGCCAGGGCCTGATCTACTTTCTTGCCTAGTTTGGCGCGGGATCTTTCTTTTTTAAACAGCATGACGCAGAGAACTGGGCTTAATGTAAGGGCTACAAAGCCAGAAATGACGACGGAGATGACGATAGTAACAGCGAATTGTTTATAGATCTGTCCAATGACCCCGGACATAAAAGTGACAGGGAGAAAAACAGAAAAAAGGGCAAATACGATCGCGAGGATCGGCGCAGTGAGCTCTTGCATCGCTTTCAGAGTCGCATCTTGGGGAGAAAGGCCTAGTTTCCTCAAGTTGTATTCCACTTTTTCGACGACAATGATCGCATCGTCGACGACAATCCCGATCGCTAAGATCATTCCAAAGAGGGTTAGAACATTGATGGTAAAGCCGAGAAAGTACATCCCAAGAAATGTCCCGATGAGAGAGACGAGCATAGCGATAATCGGGATCAGCGAGGCAAGAAAGCTATGTAAAAAGAGATAGATGATGAGAGAGACCAAAAGAGCAGCTCCTAGCAAAGTAACGGCTACGTGCTGAATGGAGGCTTTTACATATTTGGTTGTGTCAAAAGGGATGGAATAAACAACCCCTTCTGGGAGAAATGAGGCAAATTGGGCCATTTTTTGCCGTACCTGGCTTGCCACTTTCAAGGAATTGGCATTGACATCAGGTTTTATGGTAATGAATGTCGCTGCCTCTCCATTGAGATTCCCTTGTACATTGTAGTTTTCAGCTCCCAATTCCACGCGGCTCACATCTTTGAGTAAAACCACTGCTCCGTCGGCATCTGCTTTGAGGATGATATTCTCAAAATCTTCCACAGTGGTGAGCAGCCCCTTTGCTGAAATGGGGAATGTTAATTTTGTATTTGAAGGCGCAGGTTCTTGGCCTAGTTCTCCAATGCTATAGAGAGCGTTTTGCTCCAAAATGGAGTCCCTAATATCTGCGGGAGTTAAATTGGGCTGCGTCATCCGGTCTGGTTTCAGCCAAATGCGCATTGAATATTCGCCGCCGTTCAAGACGCTTGCCGTGTTGACTCCTGGAATACTTTGCAGCTGAGGGACAATTTGCACTGTGGCAAAATTCGTGAGGAAGGTCGAGGCGTAATGTCCGCTTCGATCCTGGATCGCGATCAAGAGAAGGGTCCCAGAGCTTTGCTGCTTCACCTCGACCCCGGCTTTCTTTACTTGTTCGGGAAGTGTAGGGGTGACCGAATCGACCTGTTTTTGGATGTCGTTCAAAGCCTTTGCGGGGTCGGTCCCTGGCAAGAAGTAAGCGGTTAGGTTCATGGAACTGGGAGTTGTGCTAGTAGAAACCATGTAAATCATGTTTCCCGTGCCGGCAAGGGCCTTTTCGAGCGGCTCAGCCACGCTGAGCGCTAAGGTCTCTGCATCGGCTCCAGGAAGCTGCACAGAGATGGAAACCGCTGGAGGGGAAAGATTTGGTAAATGCTCGATAGGAAGATAGATCAAGGAAAAGAGACCGAATAAAGTGATCGCTATCGAAAGGGTGATAGAAAAGATAGGTCTCGATAATAAGAAACGGATCATTTCGCTTTCTTTACTTTCACTGGTGTTCCATTTTTTATTTTCAAAAGTCCCGATACAATGACTTTATCCCCTTTTTTCAGCCCGGATCGAACCACCCACTTATCTTCCGAGAGGTCGCCCACGTTCACAATCCTCAGCTCGGCTTTTTTTTCTTTATCAACGACGTAGACAAAAAAACCTAAGGGGCCTCTTTGCAGCGCCTCTTGGGGGACGAGGATGGCATTCGGCCGGATAGCTCCATGAAGGGTAGCATCGACAAATAAACCTGGCCTTAAGAGAAGACTCGGGTTGGAGAAAATCGCCCGAGCAGACAAAGTAGCTGTGCTGGCGTCGAAAAGGGGCGCTATAAAATTGACCTTCCCCTTGATGGGAAATTGGGAGCCATCGGTCAATTGAAGTGTGACTCCAAATTCTTGAGGCAGCTGCAATTCTCCTCTTTTCTTTTCATCGAATGCTTTTAAGTAAGTCTCGGTGGAAATATGCAGTTCGACGTAGACGGGATCGAGAATAGAGACTGTCGTCAATACTGCATTTGAAGAACTGGGGATAATCAGAGTTCCCTCTTGCGATTGAACGGTTGAAACATACCCAGAAATCGGAGAAGTGATTGTCGCATTGCTTAAATTTAAATTGGCCTCATCTAGCTGCGCATTGAATTTACTGACATTGGCTTGGGCAGTAAGGAGCTGAGCTGTCGCATCGTCAATGTCTTTTTTGCTCACCGCTTGCTGCTCTAATAGAGGCTTCAGCCGGTCGAGTGTTAGCTTGGCATTTGAAAGGGCTGCCTGCTGCGACTCTAAATTCGCCTCCGCTTCTTTGACTTTGGCAGTAAATACGCGCTGATCGATTTCGAAAAGAGGATCTCCCTCTTTTACAAAGGCCCCTTCCGTAAAGAAAATCTTCTTCAGCTCTCCCTGCACAGCAGAGCGGATTTGAACTTGATGCGAGCTTTGAACAACTCCGACGGAGGTAAAATCAACCGGGGTCGGCTGGGGATCGACTACATACACTGTTACTTCGACAGCCGGTTGCGAGGGATGAGACGCCTGTTTTGCTGTACAAGAAAATAATAGAGTCAATAGTAAAAGCTTTCCAAATCTCATCAGGAAGAAAGGGGTAGTTTCATTTCTTCCTAATAATCGATTAATCTGTCCCTGTCAAACTGTAAATGTTGCAAAACTAAACCACAGAGAGAAATTAAAATATACCGCTTGAGATTGAAAAATCTATTTGATAAAAATTTGGAGTGACGCGCAACATATTGAGCATGATTTTCTTAAGCGATACCGAATGGGTCAACTCAGAGCACAGCAAAAATAAGAACGGGTATTTATGCATTTTTTAACCACAGAGTTCGCAGAGCACACAGAGAAAGAAGAATCAAATACTCTCACTGGAAAAATCATTGGCGCTGCCATAGAAATTCATCGAACATTGGGACCTGGTCTTCTTGAGTCAGCATATGAAACCTGTTTCACCTATGAACTACAGCTCAGAAAATAGAAGGTAGAAAATCAGAAATCGATGCCATTATTTTACAAGGATGTAATGCTCGATTGCGGCTATCGTGCTGACTTTGTTATTGAAGATCAGGTAATTGTGGAGATAAAATCTGTTGTAGGCATTGCACCAATCCATGAAGCACAACTGCTTTCCTACTTAAAGTTGTCTGATTGTAAAATTGGATTGCTTATCAATTTTAACGTACTGCTTTTGAAAGAAGGTATTCGTAGGTTTAGAATTTAATTTTGTTCTCTGTGTGCTCTGTGAACTCTGTGGTAAAGAAATCAGACGAGGTCAAACTTTTTGACGGCGTAGCATTTCAGCAAAAAGCCCAGGGGCCTTTGCTAGCTCCTCAAACGTGCCGACCTGTGAAATGATTCCGTTCTGGATGACGTAAATCCTGTCAGCCCGTTTGATCGTGCTCAACCTCTGTGCGACCAGAATACGAGTGGTGTTGAGAGTCTCGATGTTGCGGGTAATGGCCTCTTGCGATGTGTTGTCGAGCGCAGATGTCGCTTCATCAAAGATAAGAAGACAGGGGTTGACGAGTAGGGCGCGAGTGAGAAGGAGCCGCTGTTTTTGCCCGCCGGAAAGGGTGGCGCCGTTCATAGGGATATAGGTCATGATGCCCATCGGAAGATCTTCGAGATCCTTGTCGAATCCTGAAAGTTCGAGAGCGGTCTTGACCTGCTCTTTCGTATAAGAGCCTCCGCTAATCAAATTTTCATAGATATTGCCTGCCAAAAGCCCGACGCCTTGCATCACGGTCCCGATTTGCCTGCGTACAGAACGGGGATCTAAGCTAGCCAGGTCTTTTCCGTCATAGTAAACCCCTCCTGATTGAGGTTTTTCGAACCCAAGCTTCAGACGCAAGAGGGTCGATTTTCCCGATCCTGAAGGACCGACGATGCCGATCATTTCGTGGGGTTTGACTTGCAGGGATACTCGGTTGATGATGGGAGGGCGGGATGGATCGTATCCGAAAACAACGGAATCGACAAATAACGCCCCGCTCAACTTACCTGGATCGCTTCGAGACTCTTCCTCTTCCTGCGGTTCTTTTAAAATCACTTCGGTCCTTTCCCAAAGCGGGAAGATGGTAGCGAGTTTGATCAAGATGGCATTTAAAGGATAAATGCCCGCAGAATAAGCCCCAAAAGCCATGTTGAAGGCGAGAAAATTAGGAAGGCTCAACCCTCTGGCCCCGATTTTTTCCAGGACCAGCGCGTAGATCGCCCACATGGAGAGGAGGGGAAAAAATGCGGAAAAGATCGCGACGATGTTTTCGATATTCTGTGTTTTCAATTGCAGCAATTTGAAATGGGTGAATGTGTTCGCACAGTGTGAAAAAGCGCTTTTTTCAGCATTGGCTACGCGCAGTTTCCCCACTCCGGAAATCGTTTGGATGATGAGACTTCTGAAACGGCCTTGGAGTTCGAGGGATTTACGTAAAATAGTTGTCTTTTTGTAAGCCAGGAAAATGACCATGATAAAAGAAACGAGGGTGATAAGAAAGGAAACAACTGCCAAAAGAGGGGAGAAAAAAAACATCAGGAAAAAGTAGAACAAAGAGAAAATTCCTGAAAGCACGATCGACACGGTATTGCCAGTGATGAGCGCGCGGATATCTTGCATGCCTGAGGCCCGATATAAGAGATTGCCTGCAGAGAAGCGGCGGAAAAAAGAAGGGGGGAGTTTCAATAGACGGTCCCAAATCCCTGTATCGGAAAGGTGGCTAGCGAGCCCCTCGAATTTCAAGAAGCAGTAGCTCCTGAGAACATAGAAAAAGGCGTATCCGAACGCAGCGCAAAATAGTCCCGCGGTCAGATACAGGATCAATGATCTGCTGCTTTCAGGGATCGCATAGGCAAATAGCAGCTTCGTAGCTAAAGAGGGGAAGAAAGCGATGATGGCTGCCGCAGCGGAAAAAAGCAGGGTAAAAAACAACAGATTTTTATAGTGCGACACTAAAAAAGCCCCGATGGATCCCCCGCTTATTACCTCTGAAGGGAGGGGGGTATAAAACTGGTAGGCAACTGGATGGATTTCTTTTGCTAAAGAGCGGTTGATCTGCACTTTTTTTGAGTCATTGTGCATCTGGTAGCGGAGGGAAGGCCTATTGATTAAAGCGACCGGCTCTTCTTTGAAAAAGGCTAGAAAATGGCCTCCGTTATTGAGCCACCAATCTTGGCGCAAGCGCACTATTCTTTTACGTATTTTAGAAGCTTCGCAAATCGCATCGATCATCTCTTCCAAACGGGAGAGACGCCAAATTTTTGAGGGGAAATGAAAGTTGATTTTCATCTCTTCGCCGATCTTAAGAAAAGCTACCTCAAGTGCGTTATGCGTCTTTTGCTGGATCTTCTCATGCTGAAAAATCGACTGCATCTGCTCGATTGCATTGCGGAGATTGAGCTCTTGCTCAACATCCCGATCTTCTAAGAGCTGTTTTTCATCTTTTTCGATCTCTTCCAGTTTCCTGGATAAAATCTGTTTGAGAATAGCCTGGTACTGTTCGATTCCTCTAAGCCATTGGTTTTCTTCGATTAACGAAAGAGTTGTGATGACTTTTGCCTTGCAGTTGTTTAAGCTTTTTAGCCAAAGAGAGGGAGAAAGGGGAAAATAGCCAGAGGCTAAGGTGAGGCGCAGCGTTTCATCTCCATAGATAGCAAGCTCTCCCTCTACTACCTGGATCCAAGTTTCAATCGTTTTTTTCCTGCACGCGATCACCTGCTCCGCTTCGACTGAGGAGATCTTTCCAGGAAGCATGCAGAGAGAATCTCCCTCTGGGAAAGGCTGAGTTAAAGAGAGAGAAAGGGTATCGACCCAATCTTGCAAAGCGGCTTGGAATTCGGCGAAAAGCGGCTTTTGTAAAAGCGACGTCAGCTGCTCTTTCTTCATTTCATAAATCGTTTGCGCCTCCTCGCTCATACCATAGAGAGGAAGTGAAAAAAAGAGAGGGCCTTGACAGCGGGAAATGAAGTGGCGCACCCCACTCTTTTCGACTGAGAAGAGGTTGAGAGGACCCGAATAAAAAATACGATCCTCTTCGCCGAGATAGAGGAGTTCCCCTTTTTTAACAGGCTTGGCAACGCCGTTTTTTTGGAATAAAGAAAGAAGCTCACTCATCGGGCAACTCATTATGGACGAGTTCTTGATAGATCCCAGGGACAGTTTTGAGAGCTTCGTGGGTTCCTCTTTGGGATACTTTTCCTCGATCCAGCACGATGATCTCGTCGCAATCTTGAATCGTGCTCAAACGATGGGCGATCATCAAAGCGGCAGCCCCTCTTTGCCTGAGCCGATCAGAAATATGTCTTTCAGTCCTGGAGTCCAATGAGCTTGTCGCCTCATCGAGAATCAAAAAGACTGGGTTATAAAGAAAAGCCCTTGCGATTTCGAGACGCTGCCGTTGGCCTCCGCTTAGATTATTTCCCCCCTCGATCAAATGGGCGTCGTATCCTCCCGGCCTTGCGATGATTTCTTCATGGATCGCGCTATCTCGGCAGGCAGCGATGAGTAGTTCGTCTGGAACTTTGTCGTTCCAAAGGGTGAGATTTTCGCGGATCGTCCCTTCGAAAAGGAAGATCGACTGATCGACAGTTGCGATCGAATGGCTCAGCAGCTCTTTGGAAATTTCGCGGATCGGGATACCATCATAGAAGATTTCTCCCGACCAAGGATGAAGCAGCCCTGAGGCAAGATGGGCCAGAGTCGATTTGCCGCTTCCCGTAGGACCTACGACAGCTAGCCTTTTTCCTGGTTCGATCACGAAACTTAAGTCCTGGATCAACGGAGGGTCGAGAGGGGCATATCCAAAGCAAACATTTTTGAATTCTAAACGGCCGGACAACTGGATCTGGTCGCGTGTTTTTTGGGTGAGATAAATATGATCGATAGGGGTTTTAAATACGGCGTTGAGCCGCTCTAGATAGATTTTTATGTTGTGGGTGTGGGCG
>CAYZHU010000083.1:0-7534 GCA_964477585.1 uncultured bacterium | reverse complement strand
CGGCTGAGCCGGTATCTTTCTCGTGTAACTGAAATTTTTTGGTGATTTCTTCCTTAGTACCTTTATCTAGCGACATGGAGGAAGCTCTCCGAGTTCAGGGGTTTAGATATTTTACAACTTGCATTGTACATGATTTCGATTAAAGGATCAACTGTTGCTTGAATGGGGGGCTCATGTTATGCTTGCAACTTCGAATTTTAACCGTGTGAGAACATGAAGAATCAATTTGAAACTTTACAGTCCTGGATAGGCCAAATCCTCAATGAAATTAAGAAAGACATCAAGACCGACCACCTCCCTTCGGATTCTCTCTTTTATAAAGCGAATTTCGGCTCTCGGCCCCTAAATCGGCTCAGCAGCGATGAGATTTTCAAAGTTTACGAGAAAGAGCTCCTAAAAGGAAATGAAACCTTAGCCGAATGGGTAGTCAATCGGTGGGTCTTCAAACATGGGGACATCTATCGCCACTTTTCAGAAGGGTTAAGCCGCATCCACCCTGATTTTGATGAGATCAAAACGCTTACTGTAGAACAAAGCGAAGAAATCCTGAAGGGCGCCTCTTTTGACGCGGTCCCGATCTATCTCTTTTCTATGTTGAACGGCGTCGTTTTTCCTGAGACAATCTTGGGGCGCTTAAGAAAGAACGCAGAGACAGAGGCCGCATCCCAAAAACAAGAAGAGGCAAGCGCCGCTGAAAAGCAGACCCTGGAGCAGACTGTGGCCCGATACGAAAGGGATATTGCCCGTCTCCATGAAAAATATGAGAGCCGCCTTGCGGGTGTACAGAAGAAATATACAACCGACGTAGAAGCGTTGAAAAAGCAGATCCGGATCTTGCAGCAAAGGCTCCATGGAAACTCTTGAACAAGATATCCGTTTCATGAGAGAGGCATTGAAAGAGGCGAAAAAGGCCTATGATAAGGATGAGGTGCCGGTAGGGGCTGTCCTTGTTCAAAACAATAAAATCATTGCGCGGGGGCACAACCAGGTGGAGCTGCTCCAAGATGCGACTGCTCACGCCGAGATGCTCTGCGTCACCTCTGCCGCCTCGGCGATCGGCAACTGGAGGCTCCTCGATACGACTCTCTACACGACGCTGGAGCCTTGCTGCATGTGCGCAGGCGCCCTCCTTTCCTCCCGCGTATCCCGTCTAGTCTGGGCGGCTCCTGATCTTCGCCTTGGCGCAAACGGGAGCTGGATCGATCTTTTCAAAGAAAAGCATCCGATGCACGCGATCGAAGTGACATCCCGCGTTCTTGAAGCGGAGGCGGCTGACCTGATGCGGCAATTTTTCCAACAAAAGAGAAAAGCAAAGCATGGATCCGATTTTATCCCTCTTGGATGAGTTGATCGTACAGCAAAAAGGGAAGCTTCTCTCCTGCGCCCGGAGGATTGTCCCTAACGTCACTGATGACGATCTCCTCCAACCCAACGATTTTCCAGCTCTTGAGCGCCATCCCCATTTCCGTTACGAAGAGGGGATCCTCGATGGCCTTCAGGTCGCTCGCACTGCCTATCTTGCGGAAATCGCCCATAGATAATAAAATATATCTTCTAAATATTGAGTATACATTTGTTAAATGTTATTATAATTGCTTATTTCTTTTTTTCACCTGAACTTCTCGAAAAGAATTTAACTTCGTATACAAAGCAAGAACAGGTGGCGATTGGCAAAGATATGGAGGTGGTCAAGAGCGTCTGCTTTCCTGATCAACCTGAATCGAAAGAGCGGCCTCGCTATTTGGCAACAGCCGGCAGCCCAGGTGCTCGCAAGACGACTATTCTGGAACGGTTTTTACATAGCCACCCCGAGTATAGCGATTGCATCTATCTCGATCCCGATCCGCGTACTTTGAAGTACATGGTCCATACCTATATCAGCCAATCGCTGAGTCCTTTTGTATCTGGGCAGACGCTCGATTATGGGATGGTGATCCAGGAGGCCTACCAAAAATGGCGCGCCGCTTCCAATTACATCTGTACGACCCTTTTAGATAAGGCTCTTTTGAACCGCTACGATTTGGCCCATGGGACAACTTTGACGGGCGAGGTAGTTCCCTCTCTCTTGAAAGCGATCCATGATGCGGGCTATGAGATCACTCTTCTTCTTTGCAGCGCCGAAGATGATTTTCGGTTCCAATCAATTCAATACAGGAACGAAGTGCAGCGATTCTATCAATCTTCCCCGGAAGATGCTGTGAAGAAGGGGAAAGCATTTCCGCAGAGGATGGAGATCTATTTCGCGTATGCCGACCGGCTCCATTTTTTCTGGAGCGATGCTCTTGCCGCTCCTGAGAAGCACGCCGCTACAATCGAGCATGGAATTTTGACCATTTTCGATCTAGAGGCATGGCAAAAGTTCATCTGCAAATATGAAGAAGACCGGGCAGCGATTCTCTTGGAAGGGAAGACCATCCCTTCTTGGGAGGAACTCATGGCTAAATATACAGAACGTTAGTTTGAGGCTACGTTGCCGAAATCAACGCAAAGACGCCACGACGCAAAGACGCAAAGATAAAAATACTGATATCTCTTTTTGCGTCTCTGCGGCTCCGCGTCTTTGCGTTTAAATCTTGCAATCACTGAATGGCGTCCCACCAGATTTTCATTCCTTTTTCGATAAGGGGATTGATGAAGATCGAATCGATCTGGGGACATTGGGCAAGGAGGATATGAATCCCTTTTGATTGGAGATCGTGGAGAGTCGCCCCTGTGATTTTAGGACAGTTTTGGATGATGAGATGCTGAAGAGGAAGGTTGGCGAGAAAACGGATCCCCTCATCGGTGATCTGGGGAAGAGAAACCAAGGAGAGTTGGCAAAGGACCCTTCCTTGCAGAGATTGGAGAGTCTCATCCCCAATTTGGGAACAGTGTTCAAGCGAAACGGTAGTGAGGTGGTGGTTTTTATTGAAAAGGGGTGTAAGCCCCTTGTCAGTGATCTGGTCCATGTGGGAGAGCTGAAGAGCCCAAAGCCCTCCGATTTGGCCGATATCATCATCGGAGAAGTCCGTCGCCGATAGCTGCAAAATTCGAAGAGAGGAGAGTTTGGAGAGCCACTTTCCATTGAGATAGGCGCAATCGGCCGCTTTTACATGCATCAAATAGGGGAGGATGGGCCAATTGCTGCTGGTGATATCGAGACCCTGAATGACTAATTTTTCCAGTCCTGTATGACGGGTAAATAAGTTAGAAAACCCTTCGTCAGTAAGAAGAAGACAGTGCGCAATTGAAAGAGAAGAGAGATTTGGATCGATTTTTGCCAGGGCTTTATCATCAAATTCGAGAGAGTTAGCTACCTCTAAACAGAGGCTGCTCCCCTCGCAGATCTCTTCTGGGGCAAATTGATTCTTTTCGTAAAGCTGTCTTACTTTAGCTTGATAAGCATCGACCTCCTGTTTTAATTCCTCTACAGGATTTGCGAGATGATTTCTCTCGTCGGGATCTTTCGAAAGGTCATAGAGCTCAGCCGAATTTCCATCGAGGATCAATTTCCAATTCTCTTTTCGAATGGCCCTGATCTTCCCATCAAACGGATGGGAGAAAAATAGGGGGGCAGGAGGAAGTTCCCGAACAAGGCTTCTTCCGAGAGAGTGGTGGGGGCCCGTTAGGTGCAAAAGGTCTAAGAGCGTCGGGAGTAGATCGATTTGGCTGCAAGGAGTGTCGATCCGTTTCGGCTCGATGCCAGGAGCATAGATGAGAAGGGGCACGTGGAGGTTTTCTTGGTAGAGGTTCTTGTTGATCTCAAAGTGTTCCGATCGGGATTCCTGTCCGTGATCGCCAAAGATAAACAGGAGGCAATTTTCAGGCATCTCTTCCAAAAACAGGCCGAGTGATCGGTCGGTATAGGAAAAGCTCTCTAAAAATCCTCCGAGGGATCCTGGCGCTGTCCAAGGATGGTGGATGGTGATGGTGAAAAGGGTCAAAAAAGTGGGATCGGTTTGTTTTTTTAGCCAATTAGACGCATAGCGCATCAGATGCTCGTCATGCACGCCCCAGCTTGAACTGGAGACATTTCCCATTTCCTTCTCGATATCCCGTTTCCCGATCAACGTTTGGAATCCTTGGGCTTGGAAAAATTCTGGGCCATGGTCGAAAGCGATATGCCCCCCTTGTAAAAGGGCCGTATGGTAACCCTCTTTCTTAAGAATCTTGGGCAAACCATGCAGCGAAATTTTTCCATATTCACCCAAATGGCCATGGACAGGGGCAGGGGGGATCCCAAACAAAGAGGCGATGGAACAGCAGGATGTGAGGTTGCTATTCGAATGGAACTGGGTAAATATGATTCCCTTTTTGGCAATCCGGTCGAAGTTTGGACTCAAAGGGACCGAGGCTCCTACACATCCCACATTTTTTGCCCGGAATGATTCCAAGATCAAAAAGACCACATGGGGCTTATTTTTAAGTGGCGCTTCGAATCGCTTTTTCCCCAAAAAGATCGATTTTCTGAAAAGGGGAAATTCCGGATTTACGATAGCGGCAATTTCATGAGGAAACTCCCATTTGGTTCCATCTCCTTTCTTTTTTCTCGATAGCCAATTTTTCTGCATCAAGAAAAGTGGATTATTTCCCTCTCCGCAAAGGGCGATCGCGCCGCTTGCAATCAAAATTCCTACCCAAACCAATCGGTCGAACTCACCGATAAACCCAAGAAGAGAAATCCCTGCTAAAAGCAGCCCCCCAATAATGATGGGAAAAAATTCTCGGATCGAATCGGCAAAAGAGGCAGGCCTTAAGGCGAATTTCCATAGGCCCATTGTCAATGGTATTTTCAAGAAGAAGGACAAATACCAGCCAGCCAATTGATAGGTGGTGAGAAGAAACCAGAAAATTGGATTGGGGAAAAGAAGCACGATTTCGCTGCTGACGAAAAGGTCTTGGCAAAAACCAAACAAAGCCCCTTTCCAATCCTTTCTCGATTGGAACAGCCTGCAGAGAATAAACGGAATGAGAAGCGCCATTCCAAAATTCTATCGCCTAATATCGTGCCGTTCAATATAAAAAATATATTATGACTTTATCAGAAATGAGCCGCGCTTCCTGGCTGAAAAGTGAAGCTTCTGTCTATTCCATGATCCGCAAACCTAACCTGGAATCTTTTGATCAAGAGGAAAGGGAAGAATTGATCGGGCATTTGCCCGATTTGAAAGGGAAAAAAGTGCTCGAGCTGGGTGCGGGGGTAGGCCGTTTCAGCGGCTATTTAGCCAAACAGGCAGCGGGGCTAACAGCTGTAGACCTCGTCCCTCAATTCATCCAGAAGAATAGACAAGATAATGCCGATTGTCCCAACGTTACGTTTCTCGTCTCCGATGTCATGGATATCGAATTCAAAGAAGGATTTTTCGATTTTATCTTCATCAATTGGCTTTTCATGTATTTAGAGGATAGAGAAGTAGAGGGGCTGCTGAAGAAAATCGGCAAATGGCTCTCTCCGAAAGGGGAGCTATTTTTCCGGGAATCTTGCGATTTGAAAAGGTCGAAGTGGGCGATGGGAGACTATTTTGCCCACTATCGTGATCCTTGGTTTTATGAGTCCCTTGTAGGGAAGAGCTTCACTTTAGTGAAGGAAGGGTACATAAAGACCTATGTCGATCATTTTGGAAACCCCTTCCATTGCTTCTGGCATTATCAGAAGGGGTGAGATTTATTTTACCAACCTTCCTGTTGCATGAAAGTGATTAAAGAAGCGAGAGCCTGTTGAGCTGTTTGTGAAGAAGGAGAGGGACCATCCAACTGAGTAAGGGCATCTAATAGATTCTTCTGGGCTGTCGGATCGGATGGATTTTTTTCATAAGCTGCTACCAAGGAAGCTAAAGATGTTTTGCTGTTATTTGTGGTGTTATCGAAAAAGGCTTCTAGATCTCGTAAATAACCATCTTTAACCCCGCCAGGAAGATTTGAAAGATCGTTCATGACTGCTTGAAGATCTTGTGCGACCCCTGCCAAATGGGCTGGGTCAATTGTGCCAGATAAATCATTGAGAAGCCTTTGTAAGTCTTGTGCTAAATTCGAAGGATTTTGGTGAGTATATCCCCCAGACCAAACACCTAAGCTGTTCGCTAGAGATTTCCAGTAACTACCGCCCATAGAAGTGAAACTATTCTCAATCGCATATCGGTTGTCTGCCGAGCAATAAGAAGATAATGAGTTCATTCCTGGGGCCAGGCCCGTAGTTGTAATCTGGTCGTAAATCCAAGAAGTGATGGGGTCTTTGCTTGGATCTGGTAGTCCATTTGTTTTGATGTAGGCTAAAAAGTCATTCACGGATTGCATTAAGGCGCTAACGTTCCCGTCTGATGGCCCGTTTTTTTGCATTACTTGTATCTCTTCCCAAATGCTATCGATATAGTCGCCGCATGCAGGGTTATTGTCATAGGAGCCGCTTCCTGCTTTATATGAGCCATTGAAATAGGCTGAAAATTCGTTATATATTGCTGAAACCATTTTTCTTCCTTTTTATTATTTTATATATTTTTCCTTGATACTATTTTATATTATCCTGATTTAATTTTCAAGGTTTTTCGAGTTTATAAGTAGTTGGATGTTAGTGGGTAAGGGTCTAATTAAGTCATTGAGGATGAGGGCGTTAGTTCTTTGATGAGGCTTTGCGGGCGGAGATCGACTTCATCCGCCTTTTTTCTTCTGGGGAAAGGGAGTCTTCGCCATAGAGGGAGATCCGGGCGAGCATCGCATCCATGAACTGGTCGTCGTCTAGGATGGGGTTCCCAGAATGGATATCGTAGATCTTCGAATGGCGGTAGCGTTTTGTGCCGATATGGGAGAGGCGCTCGAGGGTTCTGAGGAGGAACCGCTCGAAGGGGTTGAGGAAGGTGAAAGGACTCTGCTCCCGAAAGACGAGAATGGTGAAGATATAGCCGAAAAGAAGGCTGCCGAAATAGGCAAAAACAGAGATCCAATCATTGTTGGAGAGGTCGATGAGAAAATTGGCTCCAATAAGGCCTAGGAGGAGGTAATAAGCTTTAAAAGGGATGGCAAAAAAGAGGAGAAGGTCTGCCTCGGGATTGAGGATCACCCAGGCAACGAGGAGGGCATACAGGGCGGGGGAGGAGCCTGCGAGAGCATAGGGGAGGCCAAAGAGGAGCATGGCGGCGAGGGCAGAGAGGGCAGCGAAGAGGGCCGATCCAAAATAAAGGGTAAAAAAGAGAGGGGCATGGGCGCGGTAGAAAAGGGAGGAGCCGAAGGTCCAGAGGAGGTACATATTGAAGGCGAGGTGGAGAAGGAAGGGGAACGAAACGCCGGAAGAAGGGTGGATAAAGAGATAGGTAAAGGGCTGCCAAAGGAAGAAATGTTGGATGGAGGCAAGAGAAAGCGAAAGAAATTGCTGTACAGAAGGGAAAAAAGCCCCTATGAGACTGATGAAAATAGTCAATCCAATGAGGATTTTGAGAGATTTCGGTGTTGCCATAGAAAAAATTTCTATCATAGAAGGCTCTTTTCTGGAGAGAAAAAAATGTTGAAAATTTTAAGTCGATCCGCTTTTTTTGATGGAAAAATTCAAGGATGAATTCTCTAT
>CAYZHU010000082.1:0-7538 GCA_964477585.1 uncultured bacterium | reverse complement strand
CCAGAAAATCTTGCAGAACACAGAAGTATGCTCCATGGTAGCGGCTCTCGGCTGTGGGATTGGGCAAGAGAACTTCAATCTCAGCAAGCTCCGCTATCACAAAGTCATCATCATGACCGACGCCGACGTGGATGGATCTCACATCCGAACCCTTCTCCTCACATTTTTCTATCGCCATATGCCAGCTCTAGTCGAGAATACCTTCATCTACATCGCCCATCCTCCACTATTCAAAGTAACCCGTAAGAAAGTGGGCCAGTATATCCATTCGGAAAGGGAGATGGATGAATATCTTCTCAAGCTCGGTTTAAGCGATTTATTAGTCCGAAAAGCGGGCACAGATAAATCGTACGGCAAAGAAGAGACTGAAAAGTTGATGGAGCTGATCCTCGAAATCGAATCGTTCATCAACTCGATCGAGCGGAAAGGGGTTCCCTTCCGCGAGTTTGTCAGTGCAAAACAAGATGAGAAATATCCCCAGTATCAAGTGGCGATCGGCGATAAATACCAATTCGTTTATTCCGATACAGAGCTTGCCTCGCTCAAAAAAGAGATGGAAGCTCTCCAGAAACAGACTCATGAAGAGACCCTCCGTTCGATTCCTCCTGAAGAGGTGACCGAAGAGATGCGCACCTTTACGCCAAAGCCGCTCCTTTTCACAGAGCTATATGATCCGAACCGGCTCATTTCTCTCACGGATAAATTATCTGCTTTCAGCATCCGGCTCGACCATTACCTGATTGCGAGCGGGGAATTGTTTGAAGTTGTCGAAGAGGGGAATAAGACGATCCCTGTCCATACGCTCCGGGAATTGATCGATGCGGTACGCCAAAACGGAAGGAAAGGGGTAGAAGTGCAAAGGTACAAAGGTCTTGGAGAGATGAACGCCGACCAGCTTTGGGAGACGACCATGAATCCAGCGACGCGGACGTTGATCCGGGTCACATTGCCCGATGCGATGGCCGCAGATAGAATGTTTTCCATGTTGATGGGTGAAGAAGTGGAGCCTCGCCGCCTCTTTATCGAGCAACACGCCCTCTCCGTCAAAAACTTAGATGTATAAGGTTTAAGAGATGTCGTATACAAAAGATGAAGTGATCGTTCCCCGCAATGTCGAAGAAGAGATGAAGGAGAGCTACCTTCGCTATTCGATGTCGGTGATTATCTCCCGCGCCCTGCCCGATGTACGCGACGGATTGAAGCCGTCTCAGAGAAGGATTTTGTATGCGATGCGGCAGCTCAATTTGACCCCGGGAGCCAAACACAGGAAATGCGCGAAGATTTCGGGAGATACCTCGGGCGATTACCACCCTCACGGGGAAACCGTGATCTATCCGACGCTTGTCCGCCTTGCCCAAGATTGGGTCATGCGCTACTGCCTCATCAATGGACAAGGGAACTTCGGCTCCATCGACGGCGATCCGCCAGCTGCGATGCGCTACACCGAAGCGAGACTCACTTCCGCTGCGATGGCCCTCATGGAAGATCTCGACAAAGAGACTGTCGAGACGACCCCTAACTACGACGAGACAAAAACAGAACCGGTCGTATTCCCTGCTAAATTTCCTAATTTGCTCTGCAACGGCTCCACAGGGATTGCTGTCGGGATGGCGACCAATATCCCTCCCCACAATCTGATCGAGCTGATCAACGCGACACTCCTTGTTCTCGATAACCGAAATGTGTCGATCGATGAAATCATGAAAGTGATGCCAGGACCCGATTTTCCTACAGGGGGGATCATTTGCGGCTATCGCGGCATCAAAGAGGCCTACCACACAGGCCGAGGCAAAGTCATTTTACGCGCGCAATGGCGCATTGAAGATCTGGCGAATGGAAAACAACAGATCGTCGTCGATGAGATCCCTTATAACGTCAATAAGTCGAATTTGATCAAGCATATCGCTGACTTAGTAAACGATAAGGTGATCACCGGCTTGTCAGATGTCCGCGATGAATCGGACAAAGACGGTCTTCGGATGGTCCTTGAGCTCAAAAAAGGAGAGCTTGCAGACGTAGTCATCAACCAGCTCTACAAAAATAGCGACATGCAGGTCACTTTCGGCTGCAACATGCTCGCCCTCGACCATGGCCTCCCCCGCACGATGAATATCAAGCATTTCATGGGGGCGTGGATCGACCACAGGATCGACGTGATCCGCAGAAGGACCCGCTTTGAATTGAACCGAGCTGAAGCGCGGGCCCATATCTTGGAAGGCTATCTGAAGGCGCTCGACCATCTCGATGAGGTGGTGAAGATCATCCGCGCCTCCAGCAACCGCGACCACGCACGGACTGAATTGATGGTCCGTTTCGGCCTCTCGGAAAAACAGGCCAATGCAGTCCTCGATCTCCGCCTCTACCAACTCACCGGACTAGAAGCGGAAAAGATCGACGCGGAGTATAAAGATCTCCTCCAAAAGATCGCCCACTACAAAGCGGTCCTCGCATCGGAAGAACTCGTCCGCGGCATCATCCGGGAAGAGTTGGAAGAGCTAAAGAAGATCCATAAATCGGAGAGGAAGACAAAGATCGTTGCGGCCGAAGGAGAGTTCCAAATGGAAGACCTGATCGCCGATGAGCAAGTCGTGATCACGATCTCCAATGACGATTACATCAAGAGAATGCCGATCGACACATTCCGCGAACAGAGACGCGGCGGGGCTGGCGTCATTGGGATGGAGATGAAGAAAGAGGCCGATGTATTGAAAAATATCTACGTCGCCTCGACTCACGATTATCTCCTCCTCTTTACCACATTAGGTAGATGCTATTGGACCAAAGTGTGGCAAATCCCCGAAACAGGCAGAAGGACAAAGGGAAGACCGCTTGTCAATCTCCTCGAAGATATCCAGGAAAATGAGAAAGTGGCCGCCATCCTCAAAGTGCGCAATTTCGAAGAAGAAGGGTGCTGCATCCTTCTCGCAACCCTCAAGGGCGTTGTGAAGAAGACAGAGCTCTCTTCCTTTAGCAATCCGCGGCGCAAAGGGGTCTTTGCCCTCAACATCGATGAAGGGGATGAGTTGATCGCTGCCCGAATGACCCGGCCAGGCCAGCAGGTGATGATCTTCACCCGCAATGGAATGGCAGTCCGCTTTGATGAATCGCTAGTCCGCTCGATGGGGCGGGTTGCCCGCGGGGTCCGCGGCGTGACGCTGAAGAGCGAGAGCGATAAAGTGGTCGGCTGCGAAGTAGTAACTCCCGATGCGACAATCCTCGTCGTCTGCGAAAACGGCTATGGCAAACGGTCTGCAGTAGAGGACTTCCGGCAAACGAACCGAGGCGGCATCGGAGTCCGCTCGATCATCACCTCCGAGCGAAATGGCCTTGTCGTCGCAGCGCTGGCCGTCTCCGATAGCGACAGCGTCCTCCTCATGTCGAAAGCAGGGCAAGCGGTCCGGATACCGATGAGCGATCTTCGGGTCCTTGGCCGAACGACCCAAGGGGTGCGTCTAGTCAATCTCAAAGAAGATGACGATCTCGTAGTTGCAGCTCAGAAAATCGAAGCTGTCGCCGATGCGGAGTAGAGGTTTGTTCATCACTTTCGAAGGAGGGGAGGGAGCAGGCAAGACCACTCTCATCAATGAGGTGGCGCGACAGCTTATGTCCGAGGGTTCTTCTGTATTGAAGACCCGCGAGCCAGGCGGAACGCCTTTAGGCGAGTCGATCCGCAATCTTCTCCTCCAACAAGGGCATATCTCTTCTTATGCCGAGCTATCTCTTTTTCTTGCCTCGCGGGCCCAGCACATTAAAGAAGTGATCGGCCCGGCCCTGGAACAGGGGAAAATCGTTCTTTGCGACCGGTTTAACGACTCATCAGTTGCCTATCAAGGGGCTGCCCGCGGTTTAGGGATGGAGAAGGTATCTCAGTTTTGCGATTTTATTTCTCAGGGACTAAAGCCCAATCTCACCCTTTATCTTGATATTGAGCCGGAGCTAGGGCTTACCCGTCTTAAAAAAACGCGCACACAAGACAGGATTGAGGAAGAAACAAAGCCTTTTCATGAAAGGATCCGGCAAGCTTATATCCAGATCCATTATCAAGACCCCAAGCGTTTTCATCTAATAGACGCTTCGCAATCTCCAGCTAAAGTTTTCGAAGAGGCAATGCGCCTCATCCAAGCGTCAGTAAGAAAAATATAAGATTAGAACCCACCATTTTTTCCAATAAAATAACTAACGAACATTAATAAAGAGAAAGAAAATATTAATATCTCTACTCGGTTTTGGTCAAGAAACGAATGGAAAAATGATAGTATTTCTGACATTCCAACATTTAGTTCTGATCTTGTAGAAAGAATTAATAAAACCGCAATAACCGCGAATGCTACAAATGGGAGTACCTTTAACGGCGATGGACCTTCTCTTCTTATTTGTTGAGGTTCTTGCTCTACAGCTGGGGGCACTACTTCAACATCTTCATCACTTTCAGAATTTATTTCTTCCTTCTTTTCCTCTACTTCTAATGCTTCAGGGTTCATTGCATTTAAACATTGAGCCTGAAGTACTGCGTCTATAATTTTTGCAGTATTTATTCGAGAAGAGGGTTCTCTACAGAATGCACATTTTTTGGGAGTTTCAGATTGGCAGTCGGAACAAAAGACGTGGCCGCAGGTTAAAGCTACGATTTTTGAAGCAGTTTCACTCCACTTTGCTCTACATATAGGACACCCTTTTTCGAATTCGAGTACTTGAAATGCATAGTCTCTTAAACGCTGACTCTCTTCCCGAATTTCGGGATGGCGCGCTGCAAATGAGAGAATCGTTCGCGCCAGTTCTTTTGATTGTTCAGTCTTAAACTGCTGATTAGGAATCTGTTCAATTCGCAATCGCTCGTTTTCTAACCGAGCTAGCTCGGCTTTCAGTAAATTTATATCTAAACTGTTACTTAATGCTGTCATAATGAAGCTTTTTGTTTAGCCGTTCATGTTCATAATCATATTTATCTGAAATATTTCATCAGGATTGTTAAGTTAATTGCAAATAGTATTACGAAATATGGAAAGTTTAGTTCTGAGATATATCTATTATTATCAAAGATCGGAATTCCTATTCCAAAAGCCGCGGCAATTCCTGCTAGCAATAAAATAGGTGGCCTCGTATTTCTTCTTATTCCTCGAAGTTCTTCCATTAGTTCTTGTTGCTCTTCAGCATTGGGTACCTGCAATTCTTGTTCATCCAAGTCTTGAGGAACTTTCTTTTCCTCTACTTCTAATGCTTCAGGGTTCATTGCATTTAAACATTGAGCCTGAAGTACTGCGTCTATAATTTTTGCAGTATTTATTCGAGAAGAAGGCGCTCTACAGATTGCACATTTTTTGGGAGTTTCAGATTGGCAGGCGGAACAAAAGATATGACCGCAGCTTAAAGCTACGATCTTTGAAGCAGTTTCTTTCCATTCCTCGTGACATATAGAACATATTTTTTCGAACTCGAGTACTTGAAATGCATAGTCTCTTAAACTCCGACTCTCTTCCCGAATTTCGGGATGGGCCGCAGCAAATGAGAGAATAGTGCGCGCCAGGTCTTTTGATCGCTCAGTCCTAAGCTGCTGATTAGGAATCTGTTCAATTCGCAACCGCTCGTTTTCTAATCGAGATAGCTCGGCTTTCAGTAATTTTATATCTATATTGTTACTTAATGCTGCCATAATGAGAAATATTATATATTAATTAAAATTTTGTTTCAATTTAATAATAAATTGAATATAATAATGTGCATGAAAAATAGAATTGTTTCTCAATCCTTTATCTTCTTCTATTTCCGCCCCCGGGCGGAGATTCGTTTTATTATGGGCTAATGCCCATACATATAATAATTATTTTAATTTAATATAAAAAACTTTAATAAAAATTTAAAAAATAAAAGGATATTTTTATGTCTACATCATTAGTAAATAAAGAGGCAGTAGCGCTGCGAGTGTTGGGTGGACCAACCGAAGCTCAGCCGCTTTTGTCAGGCAGGAAAAAGAACTGCGAATGCAGTACTAGAGCAAAAGTTTGCTCTGTAGCTTTAGTAGTTCTTGCAGCTGCTGCAGCTATCGTATTAGTGACTCTTCTTTCTCATTGTAGCAAGACAGGGTCATCACCTGCCCCAGGCGGGAATTCGACGTGGGTCAATCTCACCGGATGTTCAGGTAACGATTGGCCCCGTCCAATCCCCTAATCTTGGGTTGCGGGAGTCGCGTCGCTCCCGCTTTTTTACGCAATACTTAGAAGAAAAAGAAAACTTCTTGTAACATCTTTCTCATGTTTGAGAAGATAGTTGGGCATGAGTCGTTACGGGCCTATGTGGCGAAGGCAATGGGAGAAAACCGATTGCCCCACACGCTTCTATTTTCAGGGATGGAGGGGATCGGCAAGGCTCTTTTTGCGAAGATGTTAGCTGCAAAATTGCTGGGGTGCGATTTAACGCGTATCGAGTCGGGGAACCACCCCGATTTCCACTTGGGGAGGCCCGAAGGAAAAAGCGGTCTGTACGCCATTGATCGGATTCGTTCGCTCATCGAGAAAGACCACAATGCGCCGTTTGAGGGAAATGGGAAGGTTTTCATTCTGGAAGAGGCGGAGCGGATGCAGCCTGCGAGCGCCAACGCTCTCTTAAAAACGCTCGAAGAGCCAGCGCCTGATAGCACATTCATTCTAGTGACGAGCGCTCCCCATGAACTACTCCCTACGATCCTCTCTCGGTGCGTTCATCTCTCTTTCCATCCGATTCCTAAGGAAGAAATAGAAACAATTTTGGTCGGGAGGGGACTCGATCCCCGTAGTGCAGCGCTCAGCCACGGATCGATCGGGAAGGCGCTGGAACTGGCCCAAAATCCCAAATTAGAGGAGATGAGAAAAATCCTCTTTACGGCTCTTTCCATGCGCGGAAATATTTTGGAAGTATCTAAGTCGATTTCAGAATTGGAAAAAAGGGTTGAGGAAGAAGAAGACCCGATTCGGCACAACCATTTAGTAGAACACTTGTTTTCTCTTATCCTCATTTGGTCGCGGGATCAAGAAGTGAAGAGTCTAGGACTCGATGAGTATCTTTTCTTTCCAGGAGAGTCTCATTTGGGACCTATTCAGGAGATTGAGAAAAAAATCGATCAGGCAAGACTTGCATTCCAACGGAATATCAAACTCTCAGCAATTCTCGAAAATCTTCTGATTTGAGATTTACCACAGAGAAGAGAGGTAGAGAGATAGCGCAGAGAGAGCAGCGAGCTCGCAGAGGAAGAAGGTTGCTCCTCCTGCCACCCTCCCCCGAAACGGGGCCCCTGTGTGTGGCAACGCGATGCCAATGTGCTGCAGCTTCTTCCTCGCGAGAGATTGGTGGGGATTAGCCATACAACAGGAAAGAAAAGAGGGTTTCCGAGGTACGGAGCGGAGCTCTGTATCGTTCCTATCGTTAGCTCTCGTATCGAGAGCGTTATCTTTAGCCGCCATTGGCGGCGTTATCGTGTTATACTGCTCCCGCCCAAAAAGTGTGAATCTGCCGGCGTCGGGCAGCCACTGCCTTTGAGACCCACCTGCACCCCACCCCAACGATGA
>CAYZHU010000081.1:0-7666 GCA_964477585.1 uncultured bacterium | reverse complement strand
ACCTGCGACCGCCCGCTTAGAAGGCGGGTGCTCTATCCACTGAGCTATCAATCCAGAAATAATCCATTTACTCTACCTGTTGTCAATGGTATTTTGCAAGTTCTCCAATTTTTTTGAAAAATTCTTGCTTTTAACACTAGCCTACCCTAAAGTTTTTGTTCCTTTAATAAAGGTAGGTATGCGCTTTATCCTGATCGCTCTTATAAGTTCAATTTTTCTCCATGGAGAAGAAAAGACGACCCATCACACCCTGATGCTGGAAAACCAACTCCTCTCTTATACAGCGACTGTAGGGACCCTCCCCGCTAAAGACAGCGAGGGAGCTGTAAAGGGAGAGATCGGCTATACCGCCTACTTTAAAGAAAACCCAGGAGCGAACCGTCCCATTACTTTTTGCTTCAATGGCGGGCCCGGCTCTGCATCCCTTTGGCTTCATGTAGGCGCCTTCGGACCTCGTAAAATAGTCTCTACAGAAGAAGGCGGATCTATCGTCCCCCCTTACGAAATGCGGGATAATTTAGACACCATTCTCGATCTCACCGATCTCGTTTTCGTCGATCCGATGGGGACCGGTTTCAGCAAACCCAATTCGAAAGAAGATGGGCAGCAATTCTACGGCATCAAAGAGGACGTCCGTTCTCTCGGCGACTTTATCCACGACTTCATCACGAAACACCAGAGATGGAACTCTCCCAAATACATCGCCGGGGAAAGCTATGGGACAACCCGTTCAGCTGGCTTATCCCACTACTTGCAGACCGAGCACGGGATGTATCTCAATGGCGTCATCCTGATCTCCTGCGCTATCGACTTCCAAACTTTCTTTTTCCAAAGAAACATCGACAACCAATTGCCCTATTTTCTCTATTTACCTACCTACACTGCAACAGCTTGGTATCACGGAAAATATCGACCTGACGCCTCAATCCAAGATGCTGTCGACGATGCAGTACAGTATTCCTACAAGACCCTCGCCCCTTTTCTTCTCCGAAATTCCTCCTTTAACAAAGAAGCCGTCTACAGAGATGTAGCCGAACTTTCGGGTCTCAACCAGGAATTCGTCCGGAGAAATCAGGGAAAATTCGACGCGAATAACTTCATCGATGAATTCTTTGGCGATGAGAGAAAAGTTCTTGGGGTTTACGACACCCGGCTTGTGGGGGATGCAGCTGATACTGGCAAAGACCCATTCTTCGAAAACCCCAGTGTTTCGACGATGGCGGGAATCGTGGAAGCCTCGTTCCGGAATTATCTCCAGAATGAACTCGAATTTTCACCAGAAAAATATATATCTCTCTCGTTCGATGTCTATACAAACTGGAACTTCTTCAGTTATTCCCCATGGGGCTATCCGAACATGATGGATTCGCTGAGAAGCGCAATGATCATCAATCCAAAGATGAAAGTCTTTGTCGGATCGGGCTATTACGACTGCGTCACGCCATTTGCCGCTACCGACTACTGCTTTGACCATTTGGACCTGCCAGATTCATACAAGTCCAATCTTCAGATGGAGTACTACGAAGGAGGGCATATGTATTACCTAAATCCCAAAGCGAGACAAAAATTCAAACAAGACCTGATTCAATTTTACAACAATTAAAAATAAAGAGGTTGCATGCGACTCATTCTCTTGATCCTTCCCCTACTAGCAACGCTCTTTGCCGAAGATGAGGGTCCCCACTTCAATATCACTTCCCACACAATCCAACTCGAAAGAGGCCCTCTCGATTACTCAGCCGTTACAGGGAAAATCCCTCTCCCAGGTCCTGATGGAGATACTTCCGCTGAGCTTTTTTTTATCGCCTATCATCTAGAAGGGGGAGATCCTGACCGTCCCGTCACATTTCTATTTCCCGGAGGACCAGGGGGCGCGGGAACCGTTGAGGCAATCCTATCCTTTGGCCCCCGCAGGTTGATCACGCCCCAAGAAGGGAGAACGGTTCTCCCCCCTTACCGTTTTATCGACAACCCGGAAACTCTTCTTGAATATACCGATCTCGTCTTCGTCGATCCGGTCAATTGCGGCTACAGCAAAGCGCTCGAAGAGGATCTTCTCCCCTACTACTACTCGGTTGAAGGGGACATCCAAACCTTGGGCGAATTTATCCGCGCCTATGTAGCCGAATTCGATCGATGGAATTCCCCTAAATATCTGGCTGGGGGCAGTTATGGAACTCCCCGCTGCTGCGGCCTTGCGATGAATCTCTTCCAATATGACTTTGCCATTAGCGGGATCATCTTGAACGGATGTGCAATTGAATTTTCCACTCTACTACCGGAACGGGACAACGCCCTTCCCGATTGCCTCCTCATCCCCACTTTTGCAGCCACCGCCTGGCACTATGACCGATTTTGGCCCGAAAAACCTCTTGAAGAAGTGATCGATTACGCGAGGCGGTTTGCCTTCGACGATTACGCGCCCGTGATGCTCCAACCGTCCCGATTGGGCAGACAAGAGAGGGATGCTTTTTTTGAGCGGCTCGCTGAAATAACCGGCCTTTCCAAAGAGACCATTCAAAGATATGGGGGAAGGATCGATGAATCGATCTATTGCGCAGAATTCTTTGCCCCCGAAAGAAAAGTGCTTGGCGGTCTCGACACCCGCTATTCAGGCGAGGTCTGCGCCATTGATCCCGATCACGAATTCGACCCGAGGTATCTCGATTCGATCGGAATTGAATGCGCTTTCCAATCGTATCTCCAAAAAGAGCTCCATACCAGCAACTCATCTGGAAAATATGTGGGCTTTTCGGTAGAGGCGATCCAAAATTGGCAATTTGGAACCGTCGATTCCTTCGGGGCTCCCAACTTACTTCAGCGTCTTCGGAAGGCGATGTTCCTCAACCCCTACATGAAAGTCTTTGTCGGTTCTGGATACTACGATTGCCGCACGCCTTTTGCTGCAACTGAATATTGCTTCGACCACCTCGATCTTCCCCCTTCCTATAAAAAGAATCTCCAATTTGAGTATTATGAAGCGGGCCATGGGTTTATCCTCGACTACCCATCGCTCAAGAAAATGAAACAAGACCTGACTCATTTTTATGCTCCCTGAACTCAAGATCCATCTCTTTGGAAGAAGCGGCCGCTTTGGCAAGGCAATTGCGGCCCTTATAGAGCAAAACCGGACCTTCGCCCTTACGACTCTTCCCGAAGCTGCCGATCTCTTCATCGATGTCACAGCCCCTGCCGCTCTCCCCAAACATCTCCACATAGCATTAGAGCTTAAAAAGCCGATCGTCATAGGGACAACAGGGCTTGCCGACTCTGACTTCGCTCTCCTTAAAAAAGCCTCCATCCAAATCCCCATCTTCTATTCCCCTAATTTTTCCCTCGGGATGGCGATCCTCCATCAACTCGTTGAAAAAACGGCCGCTCTCTTCCACAAAGAGGCCCACATCGATCTTGTCGAAGAGCATCATGCCGCCAAAAAAGACGCCCCCAGCGGCTCGGCCCTCTCTCTTGCCAAAACAATCGGCCGTCCGACCCACATCCACTCCCTTCGCTCCGGACAGACCATTGGCAGCCACACTCTCTACTTCAACTCCCCTGAGGAAAAAATCACCCTTTCCCACCACGCCCATAGCCGCGACGCCTTTGCCAGAGGATGTCTTACCGCCGCGCAATTCCTCTCCCAACAACCCCCCGCCCTCTATTCCATGCACGATCTACTTGCGTAAAAGCGAGAAAGGAGCGATGATATTTTACTATGGAAGATGTGCCGGTAAAAAAATTTCTCATTGGAAAAGGCCAGCCCCTTGCGGTGATCTGCGGCCCCTGTGTGATGGAAGGAGAAGATTTCACAATTCAAGTTGCAGAGCAACTGAAAGAAATTTTCCGCCCTCTGCCCTTCTCCTTTATTTTCAAAGCGAGCTACGATAAGGCGAACCGCTCCTCAATCCATTCATTCCGCGGCCCTGGGATCGAAGAAGGGATGAGAATCCTCCAAAAAATCAAACGGGAACTCGACCTGCCAG
Organism: uncultured bacterium; assembly: GCA_964477585.1. Taxonomy (GTDB): domain Bacteria; phylum Chlamydiota; class Chlamydiia; order Chlamydiales; family SM23-39; genus CAYZHU01. Next base: position 3,686 of record CAYZHU010000081.1, on the reverse strand, counting down.
TCACCAGCGACGTCCACACTCCCGAAGAGGCAAAAATTGCAAGCTCCACTTGCGATATCCTCCAAATCCCCGCTTTCCTCTGCAGGCAGACCGACTTGATCATCGCAGCCGGACAAACAGGAGCTGTCGTCAATGTCAAAAAAGGGCAATTCTTAGCCTCTTGGGACATGAAGAACGTCGTCGAGAAACTACTCGAATGCGGCAATCGGAAGATCATCCTCACTGAAAGAGGAGCCACATTTGGCTACAACAATCTCGTAAGCGACATGCGCTCGATCCCCATCATGCAAAAATTTGGCTTTCCCGTTTGCTTCGACGCCACCCACTCCGTCCAGCTACCAGGAGGGCTAGGGACTACGACTGGCGGGCAGAGAGAATTCATACCGACGCTTGCGAAAGCTGCTGTCGCTGCCGGCTGCAACGCACTCTTCATCGAAGCCCATCCCAACCCCAGTTTGGCCAAAAGCGACGCCGCAACCGTCATGCCATTTGACGCACTGAAAACTTTGCTCCACCAAATCGCAAGACTCTACGAAGCATGTTCAAACGAGCCCTATTCCTCTCTATCTCACTGATTGTTTTGGCAGCGTGGAGCATTGTGCGCCACCACACGGCCATCAATCCAGATGAAGCGGATCTCTACAAGAAACTCGCCTCGGAGAGCGTTGCCCTCCGCTCCCACCACGCATTGGAGAGGCATCCCGCTCACCAAAAACGGGAACGAGTACAAAAAGACATCTGGATGGCAAATGGCGACGAGCGGCTCCATTTTCGACTAAAAAGCCTCTATTCCGATCTTACTGTCACTCAAAAAAAAGACAAAGTAGAAGCGGTTGAAACCCTCAAACAAATCGATTGCTGGGTCCAAGATGAGATCGACAGGGACCGCGACATTCAGCAAATCCGGACCCTCAATGCGGAAGAAGGAGTCTATTATTTTCCTTCCCACCGGTTCCTCGCCCAATCGGTCCATATGGCATTTTTCCGCCTCCCGGGCACCGAGATCCCCTCTTCTCTATTCCCCGAAAAACCATTCCTCTCCGGCATCGCCCGCGAAATATCCTTTGCCGCAACAGGCAAATCGCCCACCTTCACCGCCTATCATCTGAAGGCCCAACTCGATCCCGAACGAGGCCTCCCATGATCTCCCTCCTTTTAGCCCTTACTTACAATTTGATTGCAGACCAAGCCGACTACGACGGGAAAACCCTCGTCCTCGCAGGCCATTTTCATATCGACCATCCGATAGGAGGCCTCTCAGCTGAAAAAGCGACAATCGAAAATCTCCAGCTTCACCGGGCAGAAAAAAAACCAACTCAGCTTTACTTGGAAAACAACGTCGAGATCGAATCTGTAGGAAAAACTCCCTTTCTTCTCAAAGCCAAACGGGCTGTCTGCGACCTCATCCCCGCTTCCCTCTTTTCTTTTTTCCAGATTCAAGAGATCCGTTTCTTCGACCAAGTCGAAATTGCCACCCTCCAAGGTCTTCTCGCCCGAGGCGGCTCCGCTCTCTACAAACTCGGCACGCTCACCCTATTTCCCACACTTCCTACTACCTCCTGCGAGCTATACCGGGGGGAAGAGGAGATCCACGCTCAGGAGATCCGCTTCGAACTCCCCACAGAGACGCTCCACCTCAAAGGAAATGTGCTCCTCCATTCGACCCGGATCAAGGAAAAGGAGAGCTTTGCATCGGCCGATTCACTCCTTTACCGGCCCCGGGAAAAAACCTTGACTCTCTCCTCTATTCCCCCGAAAAAAGTCCTTTTCTGGCAAGATGGATTATCGCTCAGTGCATCGGAAGTGCAAATCAAGCAAGATCCCGAGACGGAAGAAGAGACGATCGAGGGATTTGGGGATGTCCACTTCACCTTTGATTTAGAAGAGCAAAACTTCATCAAAAAATTTATCGCTAACTATTTATGAGATTGCTTGAAGCCAAAAACCTTGTGAAACACTATGGCGGCAAAGCTGTGGTGAACGGCCTCTCCTTCCATATCGAGCCAGGAGAAGTAGTGGGCCTACTCGGCCCCAACGGCGCCGGAAAAACAACCGCCTTCTATATGACGGTCGGCCTCATCCATCCCGATCAGGGGGAAGTCTTTTTAAAAGGGGAAAACGTCACCCATCTCCCCATACACAAGCGGGCAAAAATGGGGCTCGGCTATTTAGCCCAGGAGCCTTCTGTATTCCGCTCCCTCACCGTTGAAGACAACATCCTCTGCATACTCGAAACTCTTCCTCTCACGAAAGAGGAGAGGCAAAAGCGGCTTGGTCAGCTTCTGCAAGAGCTCCATCTGGAACATCTCCGGAAGAAAAAAGCGAGCACTCTTTCAGGAGGCGAGCGGCGACGGCTTGAAATCACCCGCTCTCTCGTCACCCAGCCTTCCCTGCTCCTTCTCGATGAGCCCTTTGCCAACATCGATCCTCTTGCCGTTGCCGACGTGAAAAATCTAATCCGGATGTTGAAACAGAAACAGATCAGCGTCCTGATCACCGACCACAACGCCCGCGAGATCTTCACCATCGTCGATCGCTCCTATCTGATCCAAGAGGGAAAAGTCCTTCTTTCCGGAACGGTAGAAACCCTCATCGCCCACCCCGAAGCGCGCCGCAACTATTTCGGCGAAGACTTCAAACTCTAATTCAAACTTTCTGAATGGAGTAAAGCCGTTTAAAAAAATGGGATCTATAGAAATCTGCGGGAGAGACGTTTTCATCTCGTTTTTGGAATTCTTCACCGATATCAACCCCAAATTTAGAAAAAAGAGCGCTTAGGGTCGCTGAACAAGCATACCTTTTATGGGCAGGGTCCCAGCTTAAAGACGAGTCGTAGTCTGCCGTCCTTCGCGAGCCTTTTGCAACGACCTTGATGATATCGGAAAAATTGGCCCGGATCAGCCCAACTTTTTCCCTTGCCTCTTTTTCGATCGCGTCCCAAAGCAGCTCCGGCGTTTCATAAGGTACTAGGCCCCGCATTTTAAAGGCTTCTTGATGGGCAGAAAAGATCTTTTCCTGATCAGGGACAACGACTGCTTTGTAACAAACCTTTCCTTCTCGGTTTTTGATCTTTCCCTCTCCTGAAAAGAAAGCTCCTAGCTTCTTGTCTACATCAAAGGAATCGCCACCCCCCAACACAAGCTCTGCATGCGTATACTGCAATCCTGTGCCTAGCCAACAAAAAATGGCTTTGATGTGGAGTAAGATCCTTTGCAATAAAGAGCCCTTCTTCTGCAAATGAGCGCTCTTCACAAAGAGGATTGGGTCTGTCAAAAGAATCGCACCTCTTGGCAGTTCGCAGAACTTATAGGGAACTTCATCAAGATTGAGACAGACCGCAAATAGCCGCTGGGAAAAATTGGCGCGGATCCAGCGCTCTTCGGTAGGATCGATATTTATACTTCCCAATTTAGACAGCGCCAAAAGCCGGAGCTTCTCCACTTGGGTTCGATACTTAAGATAATTGGGTTCGACGCGCTTCAGATTTTTCCCAAAGATGCTATTCACTATTCTCGCTTCGATCTTTAGTACGATATTGACCTGATGAAATGTCTCGGCTGTGAAATCCCCACTTTTCAACTCGCCTGTCAAGGACTGAATCCGTTCCTGGGCCATCTGGTAAACGGAGGCGAATTCTCTTCTATCGTTCTTTAGCTGACCGCCGCAGAAGAGTTCTTTTATGAAAA
>CAYZHU010000080.1:0-7699 GCA_964477585.1 uncultured bacterium | reverse complement strand
ACTACAGCCAAAAAGCGAAGAAAAGTTATTTAGCTCGTAGTGCGCAAATCCGGAATAAGGCTGGCAAACTGACAAAAAATGATCGTTGGAGTGCAAATTTCTGGGCTCGGAAAGTTTTATGGCCAGTCAACAAACCCGCACGAGGGCCTAGATCTACTTAAAAGGATTCAAATAAGGAATTGTTTTTAACTCGAAATTTTCCATATAATTGATGCTTAAACCAGGAGGGACGGAGTGAAAGCCATATTTTCCATTTGTGCAATGTCTTTTGGACTTCAAAATTGTTTCGGTCTTTCTCAATCCACTGATCCCAAATATCTATTTGATGAACATCGCATTCGCTACCAACTGGTAGCTCAAAACCCTCAAGAGAAAAAGACATTAAACTGGTTGTTTATTCCTGGAGGCCCTGGCTGCGACTCTTCTTCTTTATTAGACCTCGCCCAAATGCTCGAGATTTCTGGGAATTTATGGCTGATCGATTTCCCCGGAAATGGCAGCAATACGGAAGGAATCTCTCCAGATTATGATTACAATGAATGGTTCGATCTGATGATCCCAATGGTAAAGCGTTTTGAAAATCCAGTGATTGTTGGAGATTCTTTTGGGGGAATTATCTCTCTTTTAACTCCAGAACTGGAAAACCATTTAGTCGGATTTGTGGCTTTGAACACGACTCCGAAGTTATGGCTGGAAGCCGCCGGCCAATGTGCAAAAAAATACAATTTACCAGACTTCGTTCCAGAACTGCAAACGTTCATCCAGCATCCTTCCCAAGAAACATTTGATAAAACCTTGGATGCTTGCATTCCCTACTATTTCTACAAAAAAGAATCGCTAGAAAAAGGAAAAGATTGGCTTCATTTGGTTGCTTTTTCTTTTAGACCGGCAATATGGGGTTTAGATAAACTTGTTTCAATCAACTATTCAGCAACATGGATTCCAGAAAAGGTTCCCACCCTTATTTTAGGCAGCGAATTTGATTGGATGACTCCTTTTGAGCTTTTCCAAAATGATCCTCGCTTTTTGCGGGACAATATTGAATTTTGTGAAGTCAAAGAAGCTGGACACTTTAGTTGGATAGATAATCCGTCGGAAGTCAAAGCGGCTTTTAAAAAATTCTCGGCCAGATTAAAATCTTAGCATGCTAAAAATGTTGTCATGGAGAGCGGTAACGAAGGTGAGTTGATTAATGCTTGGAAGTCCGAGTATAAAAAACAAGGAATCCCTTCGTCTTTTAGAAAGGATCCTACGCGTGTAGTATCCGAATTTATTTCCTGGCTTGAAAAAAACCATTATCAAGGAAAAACAGCAGCTGATTTAGGTTGTGGGCTTGGTCGAAATAGTTTTTATATAGCTAATAAGGGTTTTTTTGTTACGGCTTTAGATCTTCTCCAGGAAAATGCTGATGCAGTCAATCGGGAAGCCGAATCTTTGAATTTGCCGATCCGAGCTTTTGGGCAAGATGTGTCAGAAAAATGGCCGATCGCTTTGGAATCATTAGATATTGCAATAGACATCTTTTGTTATAAGCATGTCGTTAACAAGAAATCACAGAAAAAATACCGTTCTGAGTTGTGGAAGGCGCTCAAACCAAGTGGGTATTACCTGATTTCATTGGCATCAGTGGATGACGGATTTTACGGGCCTCTTCTAACGAGCTCTCCTTCTCCAGAAGACAATTTGATTATAGACCCTCATGCAAATATTCCTTCTTACCTATATTCAGAAACTGGCCTAGTCGAAGAGTTTTCAGATTTATTTAAAATTGTTGAGGTTTCAATGCGGACTTCCTCCAGTCCCATGCATGGAAAGGAATATGTCAGAAGGGTTATCAACTGTATTTTGAAAAAGAGATTTCCTTAAATGAATAAGATGGAACACTTATTTTCTTATGGGACATTGAGATATGCGAAAGTCCAAATAGCGACGTTTGGACGTCTGCTAAATGGGCAAGAAGATAGCCTACCTTGTTATCGTATGGAAAAGCTGAAGATTATGGATCCTGATGTGATCGCAAAAAATGGAGAAGATACTCATTCGATCATCCAATTTTCAGGAAATCCTAAAGATCAAGTTCACGGTATGGTTTTTAAAGTTTCGCTAGCCGAATTGTCTCAGGCAGACCAATATGAAGTGGCCGATTATAAAAGGGTTCAAGTTCAGTTAAATTCGGGGATTTCTGCTTGGGTCTATGTCAGCAAAAATAGTTTTTAGGTAAGTCATGCTATTGGGGCAGAGCCTGTGAATAAATCATCCCTTCGGGATGTTTTAATTATCAATCCCAATTTGGTAGGCGTTACTATGATCCCTTGCAACACCGTTGGACATCGCCTGATCCACTCGGTCCAATCGATCATGAAAACTTATATCAGTATGTTTACAATAACCCACTTCAATTTAGCGATCCTACCGGGTGTGGTTTTTGGGGGTATCTGGCAGGGATTGGCGAAATTGCAGCTGGTTGCGTCATCATTGTAGGTGGAGCTGCTCTTGAACTGGCTACTGTCGGTGGTTTTACTATTGGATTGGGAGTCACTACATCAGCAGGTGCTGCGCTGATTGGTCATGGTCTTGCACAAACAAGTCATCATGCGCAAGATATTCAACCTCCTCAGTGGACAAACATAGTTCTAAAAAACGATCCGGGATGTCCTCAATCCAGAGAAGTTCAAGATAAACAATTCCAAGATGCAGTAAAAGAAATTGAAGAGAAGTTAGGAAAGCATCTGTCAGATAAAGAAAGGCGCAAGTTGCACGATCATATTTCGGGGCAAAATTATGGATATCATGAGATAATCGAAGAAGGATATTGGTTATTCAATGACTGACAGTAAAACCGCTATGCAAAAGCTTTTTCGACAAATTGTGGGCATGAAACCCACAAGAGTGAAACTTGGCTTTGGTAGTTTTATAACGATGGATTTCGGGAAAGATATTCCTGAAGAAGTTAAAACAAGGCAAGGAACTCAAATTCGTTATCATGGTGAGTGGCATCTGTGGGTTTATCAATGTGCTTGGCAAATCGATCAAAATGGGATGAGGTTAATCCATAGTGAAAGTCCAAAAGCGGCGATAGAGTCGGTTCTTTTTAATCTAACAAACAGAACATTTACTTCATTTAGCTTGTTGAATGATTTCTTTGATGCCGAGTTAAAGTTCGAAGACATGACACTTCGACTGCTTCATACAAAAGATGGAGAACAATGGATGTTGTTTACTCCCGAAAACAAAACTTTGGTTGCTGGTCCCGGCACTCAGTGGGATTATCGAGACTCCGGATAAGTTTTTCTTAAGTTTGGAAATCCCCAGATTAATTACTACCTGCACGCGGTTTCCATTACAGAGGGACCGACGGTCATCGTCAACTGGTAGGTCGTTGGCCGCACCTAAGAATCAATGGGGATGCCCCAAGAGGTGCACTCATTTGGATGTGCATAGGTCAAGGCCTGGATATCACTATTGAGTGCTTGAAGTTCTGGATCTTGACTCATAATTTGAGCGAGGGCTTTTTCCCCATCTTGAGTCGTGGGATCTAAATTGGGATTTTCTTTGCGAATTTCGAGTTCTCGTTCTTCGCGCGCCAGCTGGAGCTGGTCAAATTCAGATTCCGGCGAGCCGATTGGAAGACCTTGCATTTGAGAATATAATTGACCGATTTGAGTTTGTAGCATCTCATTGCTTTCTGTTCTATAAGATAAATGAAGTGTTTGTATTTCTGACATATTATCACCTTTGATTCCTTATACTATTATATCATAAAATAATTTATTTGTCAAATGCCTGTATGGTTTGTAATTTATTAATTATTAGTAGTTTGCGTTCGAAATTGTGACTTTTTGAACAGGCTGCTCAATGGACAATCCCGTCCCAGTATGACACCTTGCAATGGAAGCTAGGGATGAAGTGGTCGTTCTAAACTGAGAGGAGCGAGCTCAATAAATTATTTTCAGGCAGAATATTTCGACTAATATAAAAACTAATCATTTAAAATATAGATACTTCTATCAAGGGTAATATTTTTTTAATTCGAAAGATAGCAAAAATGGAAAAGTTTCATTTTCTATAAAATGGATAACCTTATGGGTAAAAGTAAAAGTTGTTGAAATGGACCAAGCAGAAGAATATGTCAAACGTATCTTGAAAGTGTTGGTCTTCATTGAAGAAAACTTCAACGAAGAGCTGACCGTGGATGGACTAGCCAAAGTGGCATGCTATTCACCTTTTCATTTTTCTCGCATTTTTCAGGCAATTGTTGGAGAGACAGTCCACAGATATGTGAAAAGGCTGAGAATACAGCAAGCAGCCGGAAAATTGCGATATACTGAACAGTCAGTAACTGAAATTGCTTTAGATACCAATTATGACACTCCTTCAGCCTTTACGAAAGCTTTTAAGCAGTTTATGGGGGCATCGCCTAAGCGATACCGAACTTTATATTCTGCAGTGAATGAAATGACCCAAAAAATTAAGGAGTTATCCATGATAAAACCAGACAAAATCGAAAGTAATTTACCCGATCTAAACCTTCTTTTTGTTCGAAGATATGGCAATTATACCCAATCTCCATGGGAGGCTTGGCAGGCAATGATAGGTTTCATCAGTGAAAATCACTTGGACCGTTCGAAAATGCGCTATTTTGGTATTTCTCATGACGACCCTCAGATTACAAACGAAGATAAACTGCGCTATGATGCAGCTATCCTAGTTCCTCAAGGAGTCAAAGAAAAAGGGGAAATAGGTAGGCAGACGCTAAAAGGAGGGAAATATGCAATTTTCACTCATCACGGTTCTTACTATGGACTTGAAGAGACGTTCAATAGGATTTTTTTAAAATGGCTGCCAAAATCTGACCAAAGCTTTGACGAGACAAGACCGGTTTTTTGCGAGTATTTCAATATGGAATATGTCAAAACAGATCCGGAAAAACTCATGACTAAGCTATATATTCCTCTGATCTAAATTGATGGGCTGGGTATATCATGCTCAGCCCGGTTTTTAAATCTGGATTATAATCTCCTGTTTTCTATTGAAGCGCCGTCGGGGAGCGTATAGCCGAGGCGGCTCATTTAGTTCTGTTCCAAAAACTCTTGTCTTCATATGATCGGCTTCACTTTTGGAAGTATGGCAGGGGATTTATGGAGCAATCGTTTATTCAAAAATATGGTCCGTGGTGTGTTGTTACAGGGGGAACTCGAGGCATCGGGAAAGCCTTAGCTGAAAACGTCGCTTCTAGAGGACTGAATGTCGTTATTATCGGAACGCGGGATGTCAAAGAAGTTGCAGAAGAAATTGCGGCTCGTTTTCAGGTACAAACTAAGGGTATCCAAGCAAACCTGGGAGACTTAAGCCAGGTCGATCGGATCATGGAAGAATGTCAAGGTCTCTCTGTTGGTCTGTTCTGTTGCAATCACGCCTCCACGCACTTGTGCTCCGATGGGAAATTTCGACGTTGGCTTGACACTTCTGAAGAAGAGCTCGATGCGATACTTCAGATCAATCTCGCCTCCTCTACAAAACTGATGTATCGTTTTGCTCAAAAAATGCGCCCATTAAAGAAAGGGGGAATTGTGATCGTTTCTTCGAGAGCGGCCCAGATCGGAGCGCCCTATGTAGCTCACTATTCCGCTGCCAAAGCTTTTTTATCAACGCTGGGAACGACACTTTGGTGGGAATTGCGAAAGGAAGGGATCGATGTCACAACCATTTTCCCGGGAGCGACGAAAACTGTAGCCGGATTAAAGTGCCTAAGCGAAGAGGGGAGAGCCAAACTGCCTTTGATGGCTCCTGAGAAGGTAGCGGAGACGGCGATCCGTTCGTTAGGAAAAAAGATTAGTGTCATTCCTGGAATTCAAAATAATATCGAATCATTTATTCTCTCGCTTTTGCCAAGGCATTTTGGCATGTGGTTTTTAGACAAAGTGCTCAGTCGATTTTTTTCCATCTACAAAAATTAGTTTGACGACAATTTTTGTCAGCGAGTGAGATACGCTTTCACGATGGCTTTTGCAGCCCCTGTGGCTATCCAGTTTGTTACTAGATTAAAAGTATTGCGAACGGTTGTTGTGCCTATAATACAGGCTGCTGCTTTTGCAATTGGAGTTCCATTTCCTAAAGTATGGATTGCAGATGCTAGAAGTGCGCCAGGAAGAAGAACCGTATTACAAAACAAACTGAGCGCCCCAAGTTCTTCAAGTCTTTCCCATTTATAACGATAACTTATGTAAGAGAGCGCTAATCCGCCTACAGGGATGGAAATAGCTAGGAATACATTACCATTTAAAGCACAGTAAGAACTTAGCGCTGAACTCGCAATCGCTGTTCCCAAAATAGGATCCATAAAAATCTCGTTGCAAAATTAGTTTTGCTTGCCAGATTGATTTTCGCCATAGAGCATAGTACTCAATTCTTTGACTTCTTTCCCAATAAAAAGTTCTGACTTCTTGCGAAAAAAATGGAAACAATTTAGTGTTTCCTGCCTATGCTGCGAGCCTTGCTTTTACGCCGGTGTCCGAGCTGTTAATTTGAATGAGGATTTTATATGTCTTTTTATGCTGATTGCATGGCGCATGTCAAACAACCAGATTGGTTTGGTTACTCTGTTGGAATTGTAGGCAATATTGTGGGGGGGATGGGAAATGTAAGTTTAGTTATAGGTGGGGCGTCAGTGATTGCGACTGCAAGATCTGCATCATATCTGTTCAATTTTCGCGAAATTGCGGATATTGTGAGGGGAAAACATAGATGGGATTACAAACTAAATCCCAAATCTAAATTAGTTCTTAGAGTGGGTCTTAAGCTATTTGCGTGTGGAGCCGCTTTAAAAATTCTTGGAATGATTTTTGCATCTAGAGAAGCGCAATGTATCTATTCAAAGTTTCCTAGTATTGGGGCTTAAGGCGGATATTAAAGGACGTACTTGAAAGAAAAACAACCTCTTCCAGATCAACTTCTAATCGACTGTCTAAATACCCACTATGGCATCTCTGTTGCAACTCTGACATTTCTCCCTATTGGCGCTGATATGAATGCTTCTCTATATAAAGCCCAAGCGGCAGATCAAACCTCTTATTTCGTAAAGCTAAAACGGGGCCACCATCATGATATTAGCGTCGTGATTTTGGAGCTATTGCACAAGGCGGGGATTCAACAGATTATTCCGCCGATAAAAACAATTCATGGCAGGCCAACCCAGCGCGTTGAAGATTTCACTCTCATTGTCTATCCATTTGTGGAAGGACAGGATGGATTCAGCCGTAATCTGACCGATCATCTATGGCTAGAACTCGGCGAGGCGTTGAGACAAATTCACGAAATCGATGTGCCCCCAGCGATCGAGGCCCAAGTTCGACGGGAAGTCTATTCGCCAAAGTGGCGAGAGGCTGTTCGGTCGCTTTATAGTCATTTGGATGCAGAACCTATCGATGAGGTCGCTTCACAACTACTGAAGTTTATGAAGAAGAACATTTTAGCAATTCGCAGACTCGTAGACAGGGCTGAACAGCTGGGTCAAAAGCTGCACGATCAATCGCCTAAATTCGTGCTGTGCCATTCCGATATTCACGCTGGAAATGTGTTGCTAAAGGGAGATGACGCGATCTACATAGTGGATTGGGATGATCCCATCATGGCGCCTAAAGAGCGGGATCTTATGTTTATGGGCGGTGGGGTCGGAAATGTTTGGAATAAGCCGCATGAG
>CAYZHU010000079.1:0-7763 GCA_964477585.1 uncultured bacterium | reverse complement strand
GCTTCCGAAGACATCCCCGACAAAACGGGAGTATTTCGACCAATTCGTCCCAAAGGCAAATCCTTGGACCAAGCCAGTTGCAACGCCTATCGCAAATGTCAAAGAGAAGATCTTGACCCAAAAATGGGTCATCTCTTTGTAGCGAAAATCTTTTGTCTTGAGATAGAGCCCCTCCATGACCACGAGCATAATCCCTAAGCCAATGCTAATGGGCGGGTAAAGATAGTGGAATGCGATATTCAGACCGAATTGGGCTCTAGAAAGCGTTAAAACGTCCATGGGTCAAAAATCTAACGAATTTTTTCTTTAAATGCAAACGTAGTTCACGTAAAGTGATCGAATTCTTATACTGGTACTCGATGAGCTTTTTCCACTCGATCACTCCCTTTATCGAAGTCATGATCATCGCGATCATGCTCAACTATCTCCTTTCTTTTTTTTGGAACACTAAATCGATGGACCTCGTCCTCGGGTTTTTTGCCTTCTTCCTCATTCTCGCTGCCTCAGGATGGCTAAACTTACCCGTCCTGCATAAAATCATGCTCATGATCGGGAATGTCGCGGTCATCGCTATGATCATTATTTTTCAGCCCGAACTCAGGGTGATCCTCTCGAAATTGAGCCTCAAGAGCAGGCGCTACAAAGAAGTCACTGAATTCGATAAATTTTTAGATCAGCTCGCCGGTTCGGTCTACCGGATGTCGGAGAAGAGGATCGGCGCCCTCGTTGCCCTTGAAAATGAAGACTCTCTAGAGGAATATGCCCAAAAAGCGGTGATGCTCAATGGGGAATTCTCACCTGAACTTCTCGAGACTATTTTCTCGACCAATACCCCCCTTCACGACGGGGCGGTCATCCTGCGCGACCAGACCATTTTAGCTGCTGCGGTCATTCTTCCCCTTGCGGAAGACTCTTCGCAATTAGCCAAATCGATGGGTACGCGCCACCGAGCAGGACTCGGTTTGAGCCATATGACCGATTCTTTAGTGATTGTCGTCTCCGAGGAGACGGGGAAAGTGTCGATCGCCCGGGAAGGGATCATGACCCGAGGTGTCAAAATCGATAGGTTCAAAGGGATCATCCGGAGTATTTTCAATCCTCCTCCTCGCATGAATCTCCAGACGAAATTCAACTTTATGGAGTGGTTGAAGACGTGAAGACCTTATTGTATCAGTTACTTATTGAGAATTGGCAGAGGAAATTGATCTCTTTGATTTTGGCTATGATCATTTGGATGGTGGTGAGCCATTCTATGACCTCGACCAAGATGGTTCATAATATCCCCGTACGAGTGACCAACCTCCCTTCTGAAAAAACGATTGAAGGGATGCAGACAGGGGGCCTCTTGAATAAAAAAATCTCCTTATCTGTCACAGGGAACAAAACGGCTCTCGAAGAGATCTCGGGAAAAGATTTGGAAGTGGTGATCGACGCGGAAGGGAAATCGAACGAGTGGATCGCTACGGTCACAAAAAAAAATCTTGTGAGTTTGAATCCGGAACTCAATGCGGCCAAAATGATTTCCCGCGTCTCCCCTTTCGAGATGATCATCAAACAGAGCAATTTGGTAACAGAAAAAGTACCTGTATTGATCACACAGCCAATTGGAGAAGCTCCCAAAGGATACCAATTCCTCGATGTGTGGCCTTATCACCTTTCCCTTTCCGTAACAGGGCCTGAAGAGGCGGTGAAACGGCTCAAGATGCGAGGCGTGAAGATAACCTTCAATTTGAACGACATCACGAAGGGAGAACTCGACGCATTGGCTTCAAAAAATCTGGACGAGGGAGATGAGATCAGCTTTTTTGTCCCGAATCTCTGGAAGAAGATCAGCCTCCCGACCCTTTCCGAAATCCCGGTTGAACTCGACGATCCGCAAGCCAAGGCGCTCCGGATCGATTTTTCGCGCCAAGACCTTTTGCCTATCGACACCCCCATCCCTGTCACTATGTTTTTCCCGCCGAAATTCAGCCATACCCTGAACCCAGAAACCTACTCGATCGCGACGGGAGACTTCATCGTGAAAAAAAATGGGATCAAAATGGTCACCACTCCCCTCTTTGCCCAAGGGGTGAGCCGCCTCTTTTTGGAAACGGTAAAAGATATGATCCAGATCGTCGTGGTCGCCGCTCCCAAATCGGAGAGGGAAAATCTCCTTTGGAATGCCCAATTTATGTATCCGCATGAATTAGAAAACCGGTATGTGGCCAAGGTGATGTCGGAATCGACAGATGAGCCGGGAGATATCCAGCCCCACTTAAGAGAAGATTATCTCCGCAACCGGTTCCGGAGCTACATGAACAGATTCCGCCTTTATACCCCTGACAAGAAAAAGCTCTCCTTGAAAATCGAACTGAAGGCAAATGCGATCTCTATCAATCCTCAAAGCTATCCGAATTGAAAAAAGTTGTCATACTGAAATCGAGGGCTAAACAACAGGGAGGCTTAGAAAAGGCCGCCTCTCGGATCGCCTCTGCATATAAAGAAAATGGGGATGAAGTGACTATTTTAAGCGAAAATGGGAGATTCCCCTTCCCCTCCTTCATCCGGATGGAGTTATTCGATCGCTATGTACAAAAATGGCTCCGGGGCAATAGAGCCGATATCGTTTTCGGAATGGAACGGACTCGATTCCAGACTCACTACCGGGCCGGAAATGGGGTTCACGCAGCCTATTTAAAAAGCAGGATTTTAACCGAAGGGAAGCTCAAGTATTGGAGCTGTATCCTCAATCCGATGCACCGGAAAATTTTGGAACTAGAAAAAGCGGCTTTCGAAAACCCGCAGCTCCAGAAACTATTTACAAATTCCGATATGGTAAAGCGGGAAATTTTAAACTACTATGCAACGGATCCTGCCAAGATCCAGGTAATCCATAATGGAGTAGAATGGAGCGAAATGGAGGCCGATTTTCAAGGATGGGAAGAGGGGAGAAAGGAAACGTTCAAACAATTGTCCCTTCCATCTGATCGATACCATTTTCTTTTTATTGGAAATGGGTATCTCCGGAAAGGACTCGGGGTTCTCTTGGATGCGCTCTCTCAAATGAAAAGAAGGGACTTCCATTTATCTGTTATAGGCAAAGATAAACAGCTAGATCAATTTAAAGCGAAAGCGGTTCTGCTCGGATTGAGCCGCTCAGTCGCCTTCTTCGGTCCGAGAAGCGACATCCGGATCTTCTACCAAATGGCCGATGCTCTTTTGATCCCCTCCTTTTACGATCCGTTTGCCAATGTAACGGTCGAGGCGCTCGCAATGGGACTGAAAGTCGTCTCATCCAAACACAACGGCGGAAGTGAAATTTTGAGAGACGGGATCATCATTCCCGATCTCCTAGATCGCGAGTCGATCGTTCAAAGCTTAGAACAATGCATGAGCTATCCAAAAACAAAACTCTCTTCAATCGACATCCGAAACTCGGTCCAATCGCTCGACTATTCCCGCCAAATGAAAACCCTGATCGAGGCGTGTGGATAAAGATAACTCTCTTTACTTTTTGATCCGGCTCCTCACCTATCCATGCAGATGGCTCCCTTTCAATTGGATCCATTCACTGGGCAGATTTCTCGGGCTTGCCGGTTATTATTTCATGCGGGAATACCGGAAACGGGCGCTGAGCAACCTTGCGCTTGCCACCGATTTCAACTTCAGCGAAACAGAACTCATCCAATACGCAAAAAAATCATTCCAAAATCTCGCGATCAACTGTTTGGAATATCCGAAATTCGCCAAAGAAAAAAATCTTTCTCAAGTAATCCGGTGTGAAAATCCAGAAATTGCCAATGCGCTGTATCAAAAAGGACAAGGGATCATTTTCTTTTGCGGCCACCAATCGAATTGGGAGGCGCTCTTTCTCGATGGGACGAGCCGAATGCGAGGCGTTGCGATCGGAAAACCGATCCGGAACAAGCGTCTCTACAACTGGGTGTTGAAAATCCGGGAGAAAAATGGAGGAAAGATCATCGCTCCTAAAAATGCGCTTCATGAAGGATTCAGGGCCCTCAAAAAAGGATCTTTCATGGGTATTGTAGGAGATCAAGGGATGCCGGACAGCGGCTATTCATTCCCCTTTTTCGGAAGGCGCGCTTGGACCTCTACAGCGCCAGCCCTTCTTGCCTACAAAACAAATTGCCCCATCATTTTTGCCGCTACCCGCCGGGTCTCGGGCGGCTATCGGATCCGCTATTCAAATCCGATCTGGCCAGATCTTACGCAGCCGGTTGAAGAAGAGGTCGTCAGGATGATGGATCTGGTGCTCCTCTTGCTTGAAACAAGCATCAAAGAGTCGCCGGGAGAATGGCTTTGGCAGCATAACCGGTGGAAGCAGCAGACTCTCCACAATCTCTACAAGAGATTCCGGCATGATTGCGTCTGCGTCATCCTCCCTAAAGAGGAAACTCTATTCCAAGCCCTGCTGCCCCATCTACCTACTTTGAAAGAGATCTATTCGCTCGGGTTCCTCTTTTTCTTAGTCCCAGAGAAATTCCGCGGCTCTCCCCTCCCTCAAACAGATGGGATCATCTACTACAATCAGATCAAAGAAACGCTCCTCAAGGACTACCGGTTTAAACTCGTTTTCAATTTTACGGGGAGCGCAGAGATACCTATCCATTATGAAAAGTATAGCGTCTTTGAGGCGCTTGATCTAGATGATTTAAAAGAGCTAGCCTCGCAGCATCTCCCCGATGAGAAAAAAGAAGACCTATCAGAAGTGTTCAAACGGGCCCTTACCCGCCCTAATTCGTTATGGAGTCCATAGTAATGCCAGCGGAACGTTTTTTTATCGATGCAGAATTGAAGGGAACGGTCCTTTTAGAAGGCGCAGAGCTCCACCATCTCGCCCATGTGATGCGGATCCGGGAAGGAGAAATGGTTGAACTTGTCAATGGACGAGGCGATTTGGCAAAAGGGAAGGTTCTAAGAATAGAAAAGCGAAACGCTTCTCTTGAAGTCATCGAGATGGAGCGCCAAGAGATCCCCTCTCCTAGAGTCCATTTGGCCATACCGTTCATGCGAATGGGAAAACTCGAATGGCTGATTGAAAAAGGGACAGAGCTAGGCGCCGATGCATTTTGGCTCTACCCAGCAGATCACTCAGAAAAAGGGGATTTTTCAGAACATCAGCTAGAGCGGTTGAAACACATTGCCATCTCTGCGATGAAGCAATGCGGCAGGCTCGATCTTCCCAAAATTCAGATCGTCTCGTTCCAAGAGCTTTTTAAATCTCCGCTGACGATTCTTTTTGGCGATATGAGAAGCAGCGTTCCATTCCCCTCTCTTCCAGATAGCCCCGTCCTTTTCATAACAGGACCAGAAAGAGGGTTTTCATCCAAAGAGCTCTCCCTGCTTGATCAAAAAGGGAAAGGGGTCATTCTCCACAAAAACATCCTGAGGGCGGAAACAGCGCCTCTTATTGCGGCAATTCTCTTGACCCATAATTTCTCTCTGTCGTAAAACCTTGGTCGCAAAAAATTTAAGAGGTTGTCATGCTTCTCGTTAAGCAAAATTTATCCCTGATTCAAAATGGGATAATCGATAAATCATGCCGAGGACGCTTCCAGCTCAATGTAACAGCCAGGATCACCCTTCTCGCATCTTCGCTTTATTTTTTGGCAAAGACAGTCTGTTTCATTGCCTTGGCTTGTTTGGGATCGATCGCCTATCTTCTTACCTTTTGTTCCAAAGAATGTAAAAGTTTTCTCGTCCACAAGATCGCGAATATTCGAACGAATTTCACTCTAGGCGCTAAATTTTTGATCTCCTCCTTTTCCCCTAAATTTTTTGCAAAGCAGATGCTCAAGAGTCCAGAAGGGGCATATATCCGAGAAAACAGGATCCGTTTCGGCGCCAATTTGATCCAAAAGAAATTGGCCAAAGAATTAGGGAAAGCGCAGGAGCAGATGAGACTGCAAATCGTTGGTCCTTTTGAAAATCAGAATGTTCCAAATCCCGCTGATCTAAATCAGCTGCATCAAGTGGTGGGACGCTATCCCGTCGGAATTTGCCAAACCCAAGGAAGAAGATTTTTTATGGAAGATGAACATCTTGCCAATTCTCTTCTGCTGCGCGGCATAGAGATCCCGATCTTTGGAATTTTCGATGGACATGGTGGAAAAAGCGCCGCTACATTTGTGATGTCCTCTTTGAAAGACGCTTTGAAAAAGAATTTGGAAAAATTCAATCCAAACGGATTTACAGATGAAGGGATTTGGAATGCGCTCAAGATGACATTCGTCGACCTGAACCACGATTATGACGGAGATGCGGGGACCACGGCAACAGTAAGCATAATCCTCAATGGAAAGCTGTGGACTGCGAATGTGGGAGATTCAAGAGCCATCCTTGTTCGAAATGGAGAGACTACCCAGCTTACCGAAGATGCAAAACCTGATGATAATCGCTATAAGAAAGGGATCATGGATAGAGGAGGCTATGTCACTCTACTGGACACTTATAGAGTCAATGGAAATCTTGCAGTGGCAAGATCTGTAGGAGATCATAAATTGAATGGAGCCGTAAGCGCAAGGCCTAAAATCACAGCCATACCTGTTGCAGATATCCCTCCTGGCAGCTTCCTCTGCATTGGATGCGACGGGCTATTCGATGTGGCAAGCAGCCGGCAAGTGGGAAGATATCTTTGGCGCAACCGCGAGGACCAAGGGGGAATTCCGGCCAATCCCAATTACTTAGCCGATATTCTAGTTGATAACGCCTATAAAGGCGGTTCTATGGATAATATCTCCGCAATGGTGGTTCGATTAGGGATTGTTGCATAACCCTAAAACAACTTAAACTTATGAACATGAGCGGGAATTTAAACACCGAGAGCACCGAGACACACCGAGAAAGGTTATCTTGCAAGGAAAAAGCCTTCTTGTCCAAGCGACGAGATCAACGATAAAATTTCTGAGAACTTATTTTTCCCTCGGTGATTCTCGGTGCTCTCGGTGTTTAATTTTCAGTATCCGGTTATGAACCTTTCTCGGCGAGAACGTAGTAGCTGGAGGTGGTGATCCCCATTTCATCCGCTTCGATGAAGGCATCTGCGTCCTGCGTCAATCGGTCAAACATCCGTTTGAAGTGAGCTGGGATCAGCTTGTATTTCACAAGGAATTCAATGGTCCTGCCCATGCGAGTGAAAAACTTGTCTGCTTTCTGGATCAGAGGCGCCTGCATCCCGTTCAAGCTGACGTCTTCTGCTTTTAAGATCTTGAATCCCGCTTTCTTCAAAAGATCTGCAACCTCTATACAGCCCGGAGTCCCTATTGCGCCGATTAGCGGTTTGATCCTCCTCAAAAGATCTTGATGATGAGGATCTTTCGGATTATATTTTTGTTTGCTCACCCAGTCGAGACAGCCAAAGCGCCCTCCTGGCTTCAACATCCGGTGGATATTTTTGAACACTTCGCCCAAATTTCTCGATAGGTTAAAGACCACTTGGATCTCATAAATATGGTCAAATGTGTTATCGGGAAATGAAAGAGCGTTGACATCGCCCCATTGGAAGGTGCAAGGCAACCCATGCCGTTCTGAATATCGCTTCGCGCTCTCCAATTGATCATGATCGGGGTTGATCCCTGTCACATGGGCGCCAGACATTCTTGCCATGTGGCTCGCCACTCGTCCCCTGCCGCAGCCGATATCCAAAAGCTTATTTCCTTTTTTTGCGCCGAGATCCTTGCACATCCTCTCTTCGAACAGGTCTTGATTCTGCATGATGCTCTTCGACAAATCGAGCGATGGGGGGATGTACATTTTTTCCA
>CAYZHU010000078.1:0-7895 GCA_964477585.1 uncultured bacterium | reverse complement strand
CATTAGGGAAGCATTGAAGCAAGAATCCCTCGCATTTATGCGAGGGAGGTTCAATTCAGTACATTTGTAGAGTGCTTGTTCGTCAAAACTCAGGACAACCTAAAGAAGGAGGGTTTCTATGTTTCGAGTTGTTTCAAATGCAGGATCTGCTGTAGTAAGCGCCACTGTCAATGTGGCTGGAGGATTTGCTGCTGTTGCTCTAGGGACGGTATGTAAAACTATAAAATTGGTAGCAGGGATAGATCTCAACTCAATGTATTTAGGTGACCCTAATGGGTGGTTTTATGGAGGCGCAGAGATAGTCATAAAAAATGCCCCAATGGCGCTTCCCTTGCTTATTCCCGCGGCCATAGGAGCGTTTAAACTATATAATGCGATGTATTCCTAATTCGTTATTTCAATTTGGCGGAGAGGGTCTCGACCAGTTTTTGGATCGGTATCCTCTCTTGCTTCATCGAATCGCGATCCCTCAGAGTCACTGTGTCGTTTTCAAGCGTGTCGAAATCGATGGTGATGCAGTAGGGAGTTCCCAACTCATCTTGGCGGCGATAGCGTTTCCCGATCGCTCCCGATTCGTCGTATTCGCAATGCCAAATGGCGTGCAGCTCTTCAAATACTTTTTGCGCCTTCTCAGCAAGAGGCTCCTTCTTCATCAATGGGAAAACCGCAACTTTTACAGGGGCGATGCGCGGTGAAAAATGAAGCACTGTCCTCATTTCTCCGTTTTCAAGCTGTTCTTCATCGTAGGCGTCGCAAAGGAGGGCAAGGATTGTCCGCTCAACGCCAAAGGTGGGCTCTATTACGTGGGGAACAAATTTTTCCCGCGTCTCTGGATCGGTGAAATCAAGAGTCGTCCCTGAAAATTCGGCATGGCGGCGCAAGTCAAAATCGGTCCGATAGGCAAGGCCATACAGCTCGCTCGTCCCAAAGGGGAAATCATAGACGAGATCGACTGTCCTCTTCGAATAGTGGGAGAGCTGCTCTTTCGGATGCTCCTTTTCATGGACGCGGGAAGCGTTGAGCCCGATTTCTTTGCACCACTTGTGCATCGAGGCAAGCCAGTCGGTAAAGGTCTTTTCCCAATCGGTTTCCCGAATGAAGTATTCAATTTCCATTTGCTCGAATTCGATGACGCGGAATACAAAATTGCCCGGCGTGATCTCGTTGCGGAACGCTTTTCCGATCTGCGCAATGCCGAACGGGACTCTGACCCGCATCGTATCGACGATATTCTTGTAATCGAGGAAAATCGCTTGCGCTGTCTCGGGTCTTAAATAGGCGGCATCGCCATCGGAACCCGTTTTACTCATGTGTGTGGAGAACATCAGGTTGAAGTTGCGCGCTTCTGTAAAGTCTTGAGCGCCGCACTTGGGGCACTTGACCCCATTTTTTTGGATCAGGCTGGTCATCTCTTGCAAAGCGAGCCCATCTGCGCTCTGTTTCAAAGCCTCTTCGATCAGATGGTCGCACCGGAATCTCGCTTTACAAGCTTTGCAGTCGATCAGCGCGTCATTGAACCCATCGAGGTGTCCCGACGCTTTCCAAGCTTTTGGATGGAGGAGGATGGGACCGTCGAGTCCGACCATATCTCTCCTCTTCTGGACGAACATCTTCCACCAGAGATCCTTGATGTTTTTCTTGAGCTCTGTTCCGTAAGGTCCAAAGGAATAGGTGTTTGCAAACCCGCCATAAATCTCTGAACCCGGGTAGATGAACCCTCTTCTTTTGCAGAGGGCGACAATCGGTTTCAGGGTATCTTGAATTTTCGCTATTTTGATTTGGGACATAAATAATCCAATATTCTATTCTGAAATACTAATGGAAACGCCCCTATTTTCTCTAGTTTTATTGGTCCGGAAGAATCGCCATCTCCTTACATCCACTCTCGATACCCTCCAATCTCAGACAAAAAAAGATTTTGAGATCCTCTTATTGGATGGGGAGGGTTCAGGGAAGCTTTCAGCGATTGTAAAAGGTTATCCCAGCCTGACGATCCGGCTTCATGATTCCAAATCGAAAAATCTCTCTGGGATGATGAACCAGGGAGTCGACCTGGCGAAAGGACTCTATATCCAATTCCTCGAAGCGGGAGATCGATACCTCTCCCAACATGGGATCTCGTATCTAAAAAATTTAATCGATGAGGCCCATTTGCCCGCTCTTGTCTATACAGGCCTCTTAGAAAAAAATCGGATGATAGATGCAAATTTCCAGTACCACTCGTCTTGGTTTTTGAAAAAAACGATCCGAGAAATGGGAGGGTTTGATTCAAGGCTCTCCCATCGTCCCGCCTTTGATCTCATCTGCCGCTATTTATTAAAAGAAGAGGAGAATGGGAAAGTTTATAGCCGCCATGTGTTGATCGATCCGGAACCTCAGAAGATCCATACGTTAGGATTTTTCAAAGAGACATGGCTCATTCTTTTCCGTAATTTTGGACTGCTCTCCGCCTTCCGGTGGATTTTGACGCAGGATTATCTGCAAGCTTTTCGAAGAAAAACTCTCTCCTTCCTAAAAAATGCTTTTTGGAAGCATTGAGCCTGTTGCAATTAGTATCGTGGCTGATGATCGACCCACCTTTTGATCCAAGCGTCTATCGAGATCCTGCCCGGGCCGAAGAAAAAGACGAGCAAGGCGGTGATCAGGTAGGGGTAAGGCTGCTGAAGCACTAAAAGATGAGGTTCCGTCAGGAATCGGAAATTGGTGAGATTCGGAGCGTGAGCTGTGCTAAGCGCTATGATCATGAGGATACTGAGGAGCAGCCCTACCAATCGGGAAGCAAGTCCTAAAATCAATAAAATCCCCCCTGCAACCTCAATAGATCCGACAAAATAGGCAGCCAATTTAGGGGTGCTGAATCCAAGAGTAATAAAAAATTGAATTACCTCTTCTATCGAGTGGAATTTCGTTAATCCTGTAATCAAGAACTGGTGGCCCCAGGTCAATCTCATATAAAGGAGAAAGACGCTTTGGAGGTTGCTGCCTGTATAAATGAACGTGCCATAGAGGCGGTCCATGAAGCGCAAAAAGGGGTTGAACAAAGTCATAAGTACTATTCATTGAATTTTTTTTTTACATTACAGGGTATTTCTTTTTAAAAACAAGTGAGAGATGCTATACTGCTTCTACTATGTTAGAACTCTGCTCGCTTACACTAGAAGAAATGAAGATTTGGATGGATCGAAATGGGGAAAAGCCGTTTCGGGCCGCCCAAATTTTTGATTGGATTTATGGCAAAGACGCCCCCTCCTTTGAGGAAATGACCAATTTGAGCCGCGAAACTAGAGCTAAACTGGTAGGCTCGCTCGGTTTTCCCATCTTGAAGTTACTGAAGACGTTAGAGTCTGAAGATGGGGAAACGATAAAGTTTTTATGGGAACTGCCCGATAAAAAAAGGGTAGAATCGGTCTTGATCCTCTCTGGAGACAGGAGAACGGTCTGCATCTCATGCCAAGTGGGATGTCCGGCCCGTTGCGCCTTTTGCGCTTCGGGAAGGGAAGGCTTGATACGGAATTTAAGCGCAGGGGAAATAGTCGAACAGGTTCTCCACATCAACCGCTATCTCAAGCAAAAAGGGGAAAGAGTCTCTCATCTCGTCTACATGGGGATGGGGGAGCCGATGGAAAATTACGATGCCATTGTGAAATCGATCCAGATTTTTCATTCTCCTGAAGCCTTCAACATTTCCCAGAGGCGGATCACCGTTTCGACTGTGGGGGTCGTGGAAGGAATCCATAGATTGGCAGGGGAAGAGCTCAAGGTCAATCTCGTCCTTTCGCTCCATGCCCCGAATCAGCATATCCGGAAGAAGATCATCCCTTACGCACGAAAATATCCTTTAGAAGAAGTACTTCTCGCCATGGACTATTACGCGAAGTTGACCAAGCGGGACATCACATATGAATACACCCTTTTAGCGGAAATCAATGATCAACCGAATCACGCCCGGGAACTCTCCGAACTCCTCAGAGGAAAGCAATGTACGGTCAATCTGATCCCATATAATCCAGTAGATGGCCTTCAACTGAATCGACCTGAAAAAGAGACGATCGAAGATTTCCGTTCGATCCTAGAAGAAGCGGGAATCAATACGACCTGGCGCTACACCAAAGGAAAAGATATTGCCGCTGCTTGCGGCCAACTCGCCTTGCAAAAGGAAACTGCCGATTGCAAATAGGACGGAGCTTGATTTTTTTCAATAGAATGTTTTAGTCTGCTCAAAAATGAATCCAGCAAATTATTTTACACTCCTCAGGATCTTCCTCAGCCCAGTTTTCCCTATTCTCTATTTAGAGTATGAATGGTTGGGGATCCCTCTCGTTTGGCTTCCCTATCTTCTTCTCGGGCTTTTAGCGGTCTGTGAATGTTCCGATCTATTCGATGGGATCATTGCAAGGAGAAGGAACGAGGTGACCGATTTAGGAAAAGTGCTCGACCCGATGGCCGACAGCGTTACCCATATTTCTCTTTTCCTTACCTTTACGCAAGGATTTGTCCATCTTCCGCTTCTTATCGTATTTGTATTTCTCTATCGAGATCTCTTCATCAGCACGCTCCGGACTCTTTGCGCTCTGAGGGGAGTGGCTTTAGCAGCTCGCTTTAGCGGCAAAATCAAGGCGGTGATCCAGGCAAGCGTTGCATTTCTGATCATTTCCCTAATGATTCCTTATACAATGGGGCTCATTTCTCTCACCCTTTTCCAGCAGATCACCCACTTTGCGGCCCTTACGGCAGCCATTTACACCGTCGCTTCCATTGCCGACTACATTGGGGCCAACTGGATCTACATCAAAAAAGCGATCTATAATACGTAACTATATCCGTGCGAGACCGAGACCGGGCCCGATACCGAGTCTCCGATTTCCGAACTTCAGCATCATCCAGGCTTTTTTCTTTTCATCAGCGCAGAGCCGCGAAGCGCGGTAGCAGAGGCGCAGGGGACGCAGGGGAAAAAATTGCTGCTTCGCAGGAGTTAGATGGCGACCCTGCTCTGAGTTAGAGAGAGGATGTCTTAACAACCGAGCACGGGCAGAGACAAGGGCACGAAAAGAAAATAGATCTGAGTTCTTACTTTTCTGCCTTCGGCTTGTTCCGCACGATTTCTTCGAAATCGGCGTGATGGTCGAGAGGGAAGCCCTCTCGAGCTCTCCCATATGCCAAAAATACGTTCTACTTTAGTCAACGAATCAAAGCGCAGTTGCGGACACCCGGATCCCGCATCGAGCTGCCTGTTCACTATTTTCGCTGGGGGAGAGCGCGAGAGGGGCTGCCCCTCTCGCTCATTCCGCCGATTTCGAAGAAATCGTGCGGCACTGCCGAAGGCAGCGACAGGAAAGAGCTTGAAATCGGGCCTGCTTGTTAAAACATCCTCTCTCTAACTCAGAGCAGGGTTGCGACCTAACTCCTGCAAAGCAGTAATTTTTTCCCCTGCGTCCCCTGCGCCTCTGCTACCGCGCTTCGCGGCTCTGCGCTGATGAAAAGAAATAAGCCTGGATGATGCTGAAGTTCGGAAAACGGTACTCGGTTCGGTCTCGGTAACAGGCCCGATATCGGTCTCGCACGGATTTTTGTAACAAAGCCTTGTAAATTTCCTCTAGACAAAATTTCTTTGCTTTTGCATGCACTGAAGTATGAAGAAAGATCTAGTCATTATCACGGGTAGCTGCGGGAGAATTGGAGCCAATGTCGTCCGTCAGCTGGGAGAAAAATATCAGATTGTCGGATTCGAGCTTTTGAAGGCTATCTATGCATCGCCTAGCGAAGAACTTGTCCCAGTCGATCTCTCCTCAGATGAAAGCGTTAACCAAGCCTTCATGCACATCAAACACTTTTATGGGACCAAGATCGCCTCTGTAATCCATCTGGCCGCTTACTACAGCTTCGATCAACAACATTCCCCTCTCTACGATAAAGTGACTGTCCAGGGAACTGAAAGGCTTCTCAAAGCGCTTCAACCTTTTGAAGTGGAACAGTTTCTATTCTCCAGCACCATGTTAGTCCATGCTCCCTGCAAAGTAGGCCATCCCATTCGGGAGGAAGATCCAGTAGTCCCCAAATGGGATTACCCTCTTTCCAAAGTGAAGACCGAAAAGGCGATCCATGAACTTCGAGGAAAAATTTCTACGGTTATCTTTAGGATTGCAGGGGTCTATGACGATCGGTGTAATTCCATCCCGATCAGCCACCAGATCCAAAGGATTTATGAAAAGCAATTAGAGAGCCGCCTCTTTTCGGGCAATATCCATCATGGGGCTTCCTTTCTCCATATGTCCGATCTGATCGATGCAATTTGTCTTGCGGTCGATAAACGGAAGAGTTTGCCTCCGGAGCTCACCCTTTTGATCGGCGAGCCGAAAACCTTGAGTTACGATCAGCTCCAAAGACAAATCTCCCGCCTCATATTCAATTCCGAATTCAAGACTTGGCGCGTCCCAAAATGGATCGCAAAAATAGGCGCTTGGGTGCTAGGACATATTCCCTTTATTCCCAAACCCTTTATCAAACCTTGGATGATCGATCTCGCAGACGACCATTACGAAGTGGATATTACAAAGGCGAAAAATACACTCGGCTGGGTTCCCAAGCATAAACTAGAAAAGAGTTTGCCCATCATGATTGAAGAACTCAGAGAGAATCCAATCGCCTGGTACAAAGCCAATCATCTGGAAATGTCCCCACATCTAAAGGCGGAATGTGAAAAAAAAGTATGAACCTATCCGCAAATTTTCGGAAACTATATGGATGAGCTCAGGAAGGCCCACTACAAAACAATCTGGGTTTGGTACGCGATCGTCTGGCTTGGGTTTTGGCTTCTGACAGCTCAGGCAGCTTTTGGCTATCGGGAGCCAATGCTCCTTTGGAGCGATTGCATTTCAGGCCTCCTTCTCATTTTTCTAGGAGCTCTCTCCATTTCTTATAAGAGGATTTGGACCCCTTGGTTCATTGTATTTGTCGGTGTTTGGCTCCAATTTGCGCCACTCCTATTTTGGGCCGAAGAGGCGGGCGCTTACCTCAATGATACGCTAGTCGGGACGTTGGCCATTGCCCTTTCTATCATCATCCCTGGGATGCCGGGGCGTCTCTCTGAATCGGGACCATCGATCCCTCCTGGCTGGTCCTACAACCCTTCTTCATGGCCGCAGCGCCTGCCCATTGTCATATTGGGGACAGTTGGATGGTTTATCTCCCGCTACTTAGCAGCCGTCCAATTGGGATACATCGATTTGGCTTGGGATCCCATTTTTGATCTCGGCATGCAGCAGGTCATTACCTCTGATGTTTCAAAAGAGTTCCCTGTTTCCGATGCAGGCCTTGGGGCTGCGGTTTACACCCTCGAAGTGCTTTTAGCGCTCAAGGGGGATGAAAGGAGATGGCGCACCATGCCCTGGATGGTCTTCCTATTTGGGTTCATTGTAGTCCCTTTAGGCCTTGTCAGCGTTACCCTCATTATCTTGCAACCGCTCATTGTCGGCTCTTGGTTCACCCTTTGCCTCTGCAGCGCATTTTGCATGGTAGTGATGATCGCCTACGCGATCGATGAAGTATTTGCCGTATTTCAATTTCTCCACCTCAAGTGGCTAGAGGGGAAACCTTTTTGGAAAACTTTTTGGAAAGGAGATCCTTGTTTTGAAGCGGAGACCGATACTCGGACTCCTCCTCTCGATTCCTCTCTGCCTTCTCTTTTTTCTTCTGCATCTTGGGGCATAAGCATCCCTTGGAATTTGTTCCTCTCCACTATTCTTGGCATTTTTCTGATGCTCGCGCCGTGGATATTCCATCTTTCCAAAGAAGCATCCGATCTCGATCATGTCATTGGAGCCTTTACCATCGTCATTTCGATCATTTCGATGGCGGAAGTGATCCGAAAAGTCCAGATCTTCAATATCCTTTTGGGA
>CAYZHU010000077.1:0-8198 GCA_964477585.1 uncultured bacterium | reverse complement strand
TTCTCCTCAGGCCAGGCTCTTTGTTTTCAGATTGGGCGAGCCTCATTGGACTTTTGGGGGGCCTTTTGAGTGCGATTGCATTGGTCGGGGTCCGGATTCTTTCAAGAGAGGAGCCGACCGAAGCAATCCTCTGCTACTATTTTTTGATCGCCACCGTCTTTAGTTTTTTTCCCATGCTTTTTGGCTGGGAGCCGATTTCCAATTTCAAAGAGTGGATCTATCTGATTGCGATTGGGGCTTTCGCAACGGTCTATCAATACCTGATCACTCTCTCCTATTCGCTAGCGCCAGCTTCGAAAGTGAGCACGATGAACTATTTTGGGGTTATTTTGGGCGGCCTTAGCGGTTGGCTTTTTTTCAACGAAGCGCCCGACATTTGGGTTTTCGTCGGATCGGCCCTCATCATTGTCAGTGGAGTCCTTGCCCTCTTCGACAAAACCCCGCCCCGCGAACTCCATCCACATCCTCCGCATCTGAAGTAGGAAATTCATGTAAAATCCGTGCGAGACCGAACCGAGTATTCGTTCTCCGAGAAAATCAACGCAAAGACGCAGAGAGAAAAAACTTGCTGCTTCACAGGAGTTAGATCGCGGCCTATCTACGCTTTTTTAAAATAAGAATGCAGGCCGGGAAAACTCTATCTATTACAATGGGCAGTTAGCGATAGGTTAGATTTCAGAGAGTCGAGGCCGATCTCTTCGAGGGCGGAGATGGTAAAGAGAGTGGAGGGATCGAATGGGTAGCGGGCGCTGAAGGCGGCGGCTAACTCGGGGGCTCCTTCTTGATCGATCTTGTTGAGGACGGTGAGGAACGGCTTTTCGAGCATGGAAGGATTATAGGCCTCTAGCTCGCGCCGGAGCATGAGGAACTCCTCGAAAGGGTCCCGCTCTTCATAAGGGGCCAATTCGATGAGGAAGAGGAGCGCCGAAGTGCGCTCGATATGTCGAAGGAATGAGAAACCGAGCCCTTTGTTGGCGTGGGCGTTCTCGATGATGCCGGGTATGTCGGCGATGAGGATGCGGGAGAAATCGTCGAATTCAACGATGCCGAGATTGGGCCTCAGGGTGGTGAAAGGATAGGGAGCGATCTTCACATGGATATGGGCAAGCTTTGAAATGAGGGTCGATTTCCCCGCATTGGGCATCCCGACAAAGCCTATGTCGGCAATCAGCTTCAACTCGAGCTCTACCTCTTTCTCTTCGCCTGGAGTTCCAGGCGTGCAGTGGAACGGGGTCTGATGGGTGGAGGATTTGAAACGGCTATTCCCCTTTCCTCCTCTTCCTCCTGCGCAGATTTCCCAACTCTGCCCCTTTTCGGTAAAATCGAAAAGGATCTCTTTGGTAGCTGCGTCTTTGACAAGAGTGCCAAGCGGGATTTTTAAAACGAGATCTTGTCCGTTTTTCCCTTTGCAGTTGTTCCCAGAGCCGTTTTGGCCGTTTTGGGCTTTGATGATTCTGCGGTTTCGGTAATCTTCGAGGGAGTGGACTTGTGGATCAGCTTCTAAGAAGAGGGAGCCTCCATTGCCGCCGTCGCCGCCAGCAGGGCCCCCTTTCGGGATGAACTTTTCACGGCGCCATGAGATGACGCCATTTCCCCCCTTGCCCGCCGATAAACTCATAGTAACTGTATCGACGAACATGGGTGGCTTATCTATTCCTGCGGGACGATTGAGACGTATGTCTTCTCGCCTTTCTGGAAGGAGACAACTCCATCCTTCAGGGCGAACAGGGTATAGTCTCTTCCCATCCCTACGTTTTTACATGGATGCCACTTGGTGCCGCATTGTCTGACGAGAATGCTACCTGCAGTGACAAATTCTCCTGTAGTCGCTTTAATCCCTAGCCGCTGCGAGCGAGAATCGCGTCCGTTTCGTGTCGAGCCTTGTCCTTTCTTATGTGCCATTTTCTATCTCCAATGAATCTCTTTTTTTTCTAAGCTGCTGAGATTTTTGTAATTTTAATACGGGAGTATTTTTGTCTGTGGCCGACCGTTCGGCGGTAGTTTTTACATTTTTTGTATTTGAAGGCGATGACTTTAGGTCCTTTTGTCTGGCCGATGATTTCGGCGTGGACGGCGCATTTTTCCAAATGGGGGTTCCCAATTTTGGGGGCGTTTCCATCGTGGACTAAAAGAACTTTATCAAATTTCACCGTTCCTTCAGAATCCAAAAGCTCGACGTCGAGTTCGCTTCCTTCTTCGACTCGGTACTGCTTTCCGCCTGTCTCAATAATTGCGTATTTCATGATTCCTCCAGGGATAATATTGCGAAAAATAATACTAGAGAAGGGATCTGATTGTCAATAGCTAAAGAAATCGTGAACGTGAACGTTTGCGTTTTCCGTGCCCGTTATCGAACCTGATAAAGAAAAATTTTCTTTTTCAGAGGAAGGGAAAGAAGATAGACGGCGGCCGCCAGGAGGGCGATCGTGGCTCCGGGAGGCCAATCGAGGGTGTAGGCGGCGCTTAGCCCAAAAAAACTGAAGAGGGCGCATAAAAGGGCGGCCGCCCCCATCATCACGTGGAGCCGCCTGGTGAATAGGCTGGCGACGGTGGCGGGGATGGTAAGTAGCGCGATCACGAGGATGGTTCCGATGATCTGAATGAGGAGGACGATCGAAATGGCAACGAGGCTCAGCAAGAGAAGATAGAGGCGGCGGACTGCTACCCCTTGTAAAAGGGCTTGCTCTTCGTCGAAACAGAGGCTTAAAAATTTTCTATAATAGAGAGAGACGAGAAGGAGAATGAGCCCGTCGAGGACGGCGAGCATCCAGAGGTCGCGGGTATGGATCCAGAGGATGTTGCCAAATAAAAAATTCATTAGCTCGACGTTGGTCCCTGGCGTGAGAGAGAGAAAAATGACGCCGATCGCCATACCGGTCGACCAGATCGCGGCAATGACGGCATCTTCCCGCTGCCGATAGTTGAGATGGATCCAGCCGATCAGGAGGGCCGACGCGATCGATCCGGCAAAAGCGCCGAGGATCGGATCGAGCCAGAGAATCCCGTAGGTGCGCTGCAGCCAGAGGGCAAGCCCCATCCCTCCCAGGATGGAATGGGAGATGCTGCCGGCTATGAAGGCGATCCTCTTGACGACTACGAAGGAGCCGATCACCCCGCTCGCAAAGGAGGCAAGGAGGCTTGCCCAAAGGGCCATCTGGAGAAAAATATTGTCAGCGAACAGCTGGAAGGGCATCGGTTTTCCTTATGTCTAGGAGGGGTGCATGATAAAGCCCCATTGCGAAGTGTTCGCAAACATCTTTGGGGTGGAAGGAGAGGACTTGCCCTTGTATGCAAAGGACCCTATCGACCCTTTCGATAATTGTCTTCAGGTCGTGAGTGACCAAAAGAATTGTTTTTTTCCCTTTTAGCGATTCCAAGAGTTCAAAGATCACAGCCATAGAAGGGGGGTCGATGTTGGCGGTCGGCTCGTCAAGAAGGAGAAGGTCGGGGTCGGAAAGGAGGGCGCGGGCGAGAAGTCCCCTTTGCGCAAGGCCTCCTGAGAGGGAGCCGAAGGTTTTATTTTTATGGGCTGTCAGGCCGAGACGGTCGAGCAAATAGTGGGCCCTTTCCTTTACGAAATGGGGAAATGTCCCCCAAACAGACATTTTCGAGAGGGCGCCTAGTAGGACCAATTCCAAGAGAGTAATGGGGAAGTCCCGGTCGGTCCGGTGGATCTGAGGGACGTATCCTATCCTCGTTCTTACTTCAGCGGGATGCCGTTTTAAGACCGATATTTTTCCTTTCGCAGGAGAAAGAAATCCCATGAGGAGCTTCAAAAGGGTTGTTTTTCCTCCCCCATTCGGTCCCATGATCCCAATGAATTCCCCGCGGGGGATCTGCAGGTTGACTTTTTGCAAAATAGGCGCCGTCTCATAAAAAAAGGAGAGGTGCTCGATATCGATATCTAGATCAATCATGCTCATAATAGGGATCCGCAATCAGGTGGGCCAGTTTTCGCATCGTCACGAAATAATCGGCGGAGTAGGGGTCGATGAGATGTACGGGTAGGTGGAGTTTTTCTGCGATGAGTTGGGCCCCTTTGTTGTTGTACTGGGGGAGTGCGAGGGCGAGTTCCGCTCCGTGGGAGACCGCTTTTTGTAGGATCTGCTCCAGATGTTTAGGGCGGGGGTCTTTTCCCTCGTATTCAACGGAGAGCTGTTCAAATTGGTAGTCGTTGCAGAAATAGCCGAATGCAGGATGGGAGACGAGAATGACCCGCTCTTGTATCGGTTCGAGGAGCGCCCTGATTTCTTGATCGAGGAAGGTGAGTTCCTGAGTCAAGGTCTCCAAATTTTTCTGAAAGAGCTCTTTTTGTTCGGGGAATCGCGTTTCTAATACTTGTTCGATTTCTTTTGCCTGGAGCGAGGCGAGTTTTGGGCTGAGCCATACATGCCGGTCGTAGTGGTCCATGCTGCAATGAGAACAGATGAGGCCATGCTCCTCCTCGATAAGGGAGATACCGTCGCGCAGATCCTTCACGATAAGGGCGGGCTTTCTCTCTTTTAAAATAGGGAGGATTTTTTCTTCAAACGGCTCCCCGATCCGAAACCAAATGATCCCACGGGCCATTTCGGACACTTGGTGGGAGGTAGGCTCAAAAGCATGGGGATTGGCGCTCGAGGGGACTACTGTCTCCACATCGACGAGGGAACCGGCGATCCGCTCAGCCAAAAATTTGTAGGGGGCGATGCTAACGAGAACGAGCGGTTTTCGATGGAAAGCGGGCGCAGAGGACTGCTGGCTGCAGCTCAGGCAAACAAGCAAAATAAATAAATATTTCTTTAACATAAATCTTCAGATAAACTATCGTTCTTTTTGCACATATTTTGCTAGTAAAATTTCATAGGAGCCCAAAATGAGAATAGCAGGTTTTTTAGGGGCATTTTTATTTATATTCGGACTCTATGCCCAGCAGGGTATTTGGACCACTGCGCAGCTCTCCACCCCGACTAGCGAACATGATGTAATCATTGCGAACGGCCCTGAAGCAGGGGAATTGATCGCGGCTTGGAGTTCTGGTTTGCTCCCTTATTACTCGCTTTATAGCGGAGGCGTATGGAGCGCAGGAGCGCAAATTCCACTTGGGCTCTCTATCGGAGTTTTTGACGATGTCTATGTGTCTAGCGGACCTTCTGCAGGAGAAATGGTCGCAATTTGGACAGATAGAGGCACAGACATTCCTTTCTATTCCTTTTTTTCTGCAGGAAGTTGGAGTGTTGCGCTCGGTCTTATCTTGACTACTTCAACCGGGGCGGCATTTGATAGCTATGTCACAACTGGACCTAATTCTGGTGAAGTAGTCGCAAGCTGGTCGGATGCGCTCACAAACGTACCCTATTATGCAATCAACAGCGGAGGAGTGTGGGGAGCTGACCAAGCAATCCCGTTAGGAGCATCGTCCGGCGCGCATTTCAATGTTTTCATTGCCTCTGGTCCAAGTTCTGGAGAAATGATGGCTATCTGGTCCAACACCTCCATGTCGAGCCCTTTTCCCATCTATTACTCCCTCTTCGATGGCGTAAGTTGGAGTACAGGGTCTATTCCTCTTGGATCCTCAGTCGGGCCCAGTTTATACCCGTTTATCGTCGCAGGGCCGAATCCAGGAGAAATGATGGCTACATGGATAGATGAGGACTCCGCGCTTCCCTATTACTCTCTTTATAGCGGCGGCAGTTGGAGCACTGCAGCGCTGATTAGTCCCGGCGGTCCAGCTTCTGGTTTTTTAAACGTAGTATATACGGCTCCTGGACCCAATGCAGGTCAAATCATGGCGCTTTGGGTAGAGGGCTCAACCAAGGTTGGGTTGTTTTCGATTTTTAGCGGAGGAAGTTGGAGTTCTCCTGCTGAAATTACAAATTCATCTGTGATCCAGGATATCTTCATTGCCCCAGGGCCGAATTCCACACAAATGGTTGCAGCGTGGAGCGACACAGTCAGCGGCAATCCTTTTTATTCTATCTTTGATTCTTTATTGTCCCCAATCAGAGGATCCGGAATAAAAACAGCTGACCGATTCCCTTTTGAGGTCCAATGGTACAACTCTTTGAGCTGGACACCGGCCTCTTTAGCGGTATCTTACAATGTCAGTCGAAATGGGCTTTTGATCGCTAGCGGAATCCAAACGACGAACTACGTGGATTATGATCGACCAAAAAATGGGATCGACGTATACACAATAACAAGTGTGGATGCTGATGGGAACCAAAGTTCTTCCTCTTTACAGATTATTGTGCATTAGCGCGCTTCTTTTTTCGCAAGCGGTATTTGCAGAAGAAGAAGAAATGGATTGCTGCAGCCCTTTCCGAAAGATATCCATCGAAGGGGATATTGGATATTTCTATCCCTTTTCAAAAACTCTTCGGGAGATTGTCGGCGGAGGGGCCGATTACCGCCTTTCGGTCTCTTATAAGCGCGATGAGCATCTCGGCATCTTTCTCAGCGGCGATTGTTTTACAAAAGAGGGGCGCTCTACAGGCAGCCATTCAAAGACTTCCCTTTGGATCCTACCTGTGACACTCGGTCTTAGGTTCTATCGGACCTACTGGTTCTCTTGCTATGAATTTAGCTACTATTTAGCCATGGGCCCTCGCTACTATTTCGCACATGCGACAAATGATTTCCCTGCTGTCGACCATCATAACTTTGCGAGCTGCATCGGCGCTATGGGCGGCATCGGATTTTTCCTTTCCTATGAACATTTTTCTTTAAATGCTTTTACAGATGTTTCCTATGCTAACGGCCATTCTCATACGTCTATCACAAATGTAAGCGCTCCCAATATGCAGCTAGGCAGCCTCATCGCAGGCGGCGGGATTGCCTATGCATTTTAATCACCATTTAGTACGGTCAGCTTGGAAGGATATTCATGGAAAAAGCGGGCCATCCTAAATCCATTATCTATTTTATTTGCTTTGTGGGCTCCCTTGGGGGGTTGTTGTTTGGACTCGATCAGGGATTCATCGCAAATTCTCTACAGATAATCAAAGATGTATACCAGCTAGATGTTCAAGCTGCGGAAGAATACTCCGCGATCCTCGCAACAGGAGGGGTGCTAGGCGCTCTCTTTTCTGGGGCTATGGCCCGGATTTTAGGAAGGAAAAAAAGCCTGGTTGTCGCGGGGCTCCTATTTATTTTCGGAGCTGCTATTTCTTCTTTTCTCCCCTCTTTCCATATTCTCTATATTTGCCGTTTCTTTCTAGGATTTGCGATTGGGGTAGTTTCGTTTATCACCCCCTTGTATCTAGCGGAAACGGCTCCAGCTTCGATTCGGGGCTCGATGGGAACTCTGTTTCAGCTCATGATCACCATCGGGATTTTCTTGATCTCAGCAACAAATGTTTCGATTGCGGCGATTGTGGCAAACGAACGCCATTCCCTAACGTTGATGTTTCTCATCATTGCATTCTTCGCTCTTTTTATGTTGCTAGGCAGTTTGACCCTTCCTGAGAGTCCGAGATGGCTCATGTTGAAGGGAAAAAAGGGGGCCGCATTGAAAGTGATTCAAAGGACAGCGGACACGCAGTCGGAAGTAGAGCTTGAAGTGAAAGAAATCGAACAGACTCTTCAGTCAGACCGGGTGGGTTTGATCCGCTCGATCTTGAAAAGATCGTTTCTCAAAGTCCTTTTCATTGGCGTATGTCTGCAGATGTTCCAGCAGCTCGTTGGGATCAACGTGATGATTTACTATGCCCCTACGATATTTGGCTATGTGGGAATGAAAGGAGGCCTTGTGAAAATGGCGATCCCAACGGTAAATATGTTATTTACATTTCCTGCGATTTATTTAGTTGAAAAATGGGGACGCAAAAAACTTCTTTATGCGGGCGCTGTCATTATGTGTCTCAGCATGGTATCGGCGGGGCTTGCGTTTGAGTTCCTCGGGGAGCTTTCCGACCTTTCGGCGATCCCGATCTTTTGGAAAAGGATGCTGCTTAGCTCTTGCATTCTCTATATTTTTGGGTTTGCCTTTTCCTGGGGCCCTGTTGCATGGCTGATCTGTTCTGAGATATTTCCCTTGAAAGAGCGGGAAAGCGGCATGACGATCACGACGATGGTCAATTGGACCTTTGCGGGGCTCGTGATGCGTTATGCCCTTTCATTTATGGAATTTTATGGAAATTCTTCTCTTTTCTATCTTTTTTCGGCCTTTTGTATTTTCTCCATTCTCTTCGTGGCCATCTTTGTTCCCGAAACCCGGG
>CAYZHU010000076.1:0-8209 GCA_964477585.1 uncultured bacterium | reverse complement strand
TAGATGATAGTATCGGCAGATCAAGATTGTAATTTTGAAAATCTTGATTTTCCTTCATAAAATGGTGGATCCGAAGCATGAAGTGATCATAGGGAGACCGGAGCGGAATTTTAATACCCAAGGAACGGAGCCATCCCTTCATCTTTTTTTCCCAGCGCCTCTTCCATGAATAATCGACCGGCGTTGGAAATGAGACCCCTTTTTCCCCGCCAAATTCTTTCGCTAATTCCCCAAAAGGTTTTGAGGTGAGCCAGTGTCTTCCTTCCGTTGGATTGATATTGGTAAAGAAGCGCAAAATCCGCGCGCCATGGAGCGGCCGTGTCGGAAACGCATCAACATGAAGGAGATCGTTTCTAGCTCTCAGTCTGAGTTTGCGCCCCTTTTCCTGAAAAGGACGAAAGCTTGCGTAATCGTGTTTCCACTCCTTCGAATAGGGGGCGAGCAAAACAGTCAAAAACTCAGTCACACGGATCGAATAATTTTGGAGGATTTCTTTCAATCGGCGAGCCGCCACTGGATCTGACGTATCATGGTTCGTGATCTTGTCCAACTGCGGTTTATAGGCGATATTCTTTCTCGTCTTCGATCCCCCTTGGCGCTGCTTCAATAAAAAGTCGATCTCTTCGTGAGGAAATGAAAAAGGGACCTTTGGAAAAAATAAGATATTGCCCGACTCAAGGGCCTCGCAGTACTTAAACCGGTTTTCTTTCTTTTTCCACTCATCTGTTTCAACAACTATTTTTTGAGCCATCATCTCTCCAATAAGCCAATCGAATGACTTTCCATCTTAAACAATTTTGCGTTTCCATATATTCTGCAATTTTTTCCCCTTTTGCGAAACGGGCAATTTCATCATCGGTCAATCGAAACAGGATCGCTCTCGCTTTTCCCTCATCGCCCACACCCTCTAAAATCTTCTTACTGGCCCGATCCAAAACTCGATGCTGCCTGACCAATCTCCAAAACCCGAGCCCTGCCCAAAGCGCAGCCCCCAAAAAAAATTCCTCCACAAACATCCCGCTCGCACAAAACAGCACGAAGGGCCACACCTCCCACGGCCTTCTCACAATCGGCCCCAAAGCTCTTCTCCATCTTTTTTCCGATGTCAAATAGGCAAAAAACTCCTCATTCCGATCCTCATCAAACCCGCTTCTTGCTGCGTGGACAGCCTCGTGGGCCAAAATCTCCTCTCTCCTATAAAGGCCCAAATACCGCCCTTTCCTCAGCCCCTCCCGCATCTGGATTGCGACGATCTTCCGTCCTTCAATCCAACTTGCAGCCCCTTGCCAAATCGACAGCCCGCGATTGCTGTAATAAGCGGGCAAATAAAACGGTTCGAAATCAAAAAGTTTTTTTAAGTAGATACTGACCCATTCCCACTGCGCCCTCGGAATCCACGTCCCCGCCTCATACTTTTTTTTAACCTCTTCAACCCGCCTTGAAAAATCCTCTTCTAATTCTCCAGGACCCGGGATCAACCCTTTCCCATTCAAATCCAATAATTCTTCATCTGTCATAAAAAACTAACTGAACCTTTTTTACAGTTCCTATTTCTTGAACGAATTTTAGAGAAATTATAAGATTTTAGCTCATGATAACGCCATTGTTTTTTTGGGGAATCGGATTCTATCTTTTTCTCATGTTAGCCATCGGATGGTTTGCGGGCAGAAAAGTGAGAACGATGGAGGATTATCTCGTCGCTAACCGTAAGCTTCCATTTCTCCTCGCAATGCCAACCATTGTGGCCACTTGGTTTGGAGCGGGATCTTGCATGGGAGTCTCAGGAACGGTTTATTCTCATGGATTTTACGGAGTCATCGCCGATCCATTTGCCTGCGCCCTTTCTTTAGTAATCGCAGGTCTTTTTTTCGCAGCTCCCTTCCACCGCCTCAGATTGCTCACGGTATCCGATCTTTTAGGCAAATCTTACGGCCCCCTCTTTGAAAAAACCGCCACCCTAATGACGATTCCCTTTTACGTGGGGACTTTGGCTTCCCAAATGCTTGGGATGGGCTACATCTTTCATGTAGTATCGGGTTTGAGCCCTCAGATCGGGATTTTCATCGGTTCTCTCATTGTAGTACTCTACACGGCTTCTGGAGGAATGTGGGCAGTTACCTTGACCGATTTCATTCAGCTGGGATTGCTCACTTTGGGTCTTCTCGTTATATTGCCGGTTTGTTTTGAACAGATCCCTGACCGTTCGCTTGTTTTCAGTCAGTTTTTGAACGAATTTTCCCATTTAGCGCCTCCGCCAAATGCTAGCTGGCTTTCCTATGCAGGCCGTATCTTGATGACAGGATTAGGAGCGCTCATGGGACAAGATCTGATCCAAAGGGCGCTTGCCAGTAGATCGGAATCGGTGGCTCGCGCAAGTGCAATTTCAGGCGGATTTTGCTATCTTTTACTCGGCTGCATCCCTCTCTTTATCGGAGTGGCAGGCCGAACTATTTTGCCTAATTTGGACAAGGGAGAGCTTTTGATCCCTCTTCTTGCAAAAACTTACTTGTCCCCCTTTTCCTTTACCCTCTTTGCTTGCGGAATACTCGCAGCGATCATGAGCACTGCGGATAGCTATCTGCTAGCTGGGACATCGCTGTTAGTAAACAATGTAGTTTTAAAAATTAAGCCTATTCAGAAGGAAGAGCATAAAATTATTCTTTTGCGCTGGGCCAACATCCTTCTAGCTCTTTTAGCCTTAGGGATAGCCATGACAGGCCCGTCGATTTTTGACCTGATGGTTCATTCGGGAGCCATTCTGTTCGTGGCTATTTTTGTGCCAGCATCAGCCGCCCTTTTTTTGAAGAGAGCCACTTCTACAGCCGCCTGGTGCAGCTTGATTTGCGGCACTGTTTCTTGGCTTGCCTATATCCTCTTTCATTTTTCAGACCTTGCTCAAAATCATGAAGAGATCCTCTTTGCCGCGGCAACCTTTGGCGCATGCATTTCTTTAAGCGCCTATTTCCTCGCATCTTTACTTTCTCGCAACCCTGCTCCGATTGCCTCCTCCCCTTTTTCACCCTCATCAATAGCAAAATAAGATTTGAATTGAAAAATTTGCATTTTGTTGAGAAGTCGGGTACCATCAGTCCCATTTGAGGGAATATATTATATGGGCAAGTCCCTGGTCATTGTAGAATCGCCAGCAAAAATCAAGACGCTTAAAAAGTTTCTTGGCCCTAATTATTTTTTTGAATCTTCGATCGGCCACATCCGCGATCTGCCGCAAAAAGAGTTTGGCATCGACATTGAGCATGACTTCGAACCTAAATATGTCACGCTGCCCGACAAAAAGGATGTGATCAAAAAGCTGCAAGATGCAGCTAAAAAGGCCGATATAGTCTACCTATCTCCCGATCCTGACAGGGAAGGAGAGGCGATCGCTTGGCACATCGCCGCGATTTTGCCAAAAGGGACAAAGATCAAGAGAACTGCTTTCCAATCGATCACAAAGAGCGCAGTCCAAGAGGCTCTCGATAATCCCCGCGATATCGACATGGATCTGGTCAATGCGCAGCAGGCAAGAAGGCTCCTAGACAGAATTGTCGGATACAAGATTTCCCCCATCCTAACACGAAGAGTCAAACGCGGGCGCAATGGCACCTCTGCCGGAAGGGTTCAATCGGTCGCTTTAAAATTGGTCGTCGAGCGGGAAAAAGAGATCGACGCTTTCGTCCCTATCGAATATTGGACAATCGCCACTCTCTTAGAGGCCAAATCAGGCGAGAAGCCATTCCAAGCCTTTCTCCATACGGTAAACGGTCTAAAAATTGAGAAAGAAAAGGTTGGGAATAAGGAATGTTTCCTCATTCCAGATGCAGAAACTGCCGAACAGATCGTCGAAAAATTGAAAGTCGCTTCCTACCTTGTCGCCAATGTGGACAAGAAGGAAAAGAAGAGGAACCCTGTTCCTCCATTCATCACCTCGACTTTGCAGCAAGAGGCGAGCCGCCATTACGGATTTTCAGTCGCCCGGACGATGAACATCGCCCAAGGGCTATATGAAGGGGTCGATATGGGTCCCGAAGGTACGGAAGGTCTTATCACCTACATGCGTACCGACTCGGTCAATATCGCTCCTGAAGCGATCTCAAACGCCCGAAAATATATCCAACACCACTTTGGACCTGAATATCTTCCCGACCAACCTCGGATCTACGCGTCTAAAAAAACCGCTCAAGAAGCGCACGAAGGGATACGCCCTACAAATCTCCATCGCGATCCGGAAAAGATCCGACAGTACTTGAACATTGATGAATACAAACTCTATCTCCTCATTTGGCGCCGTTTCATCGCTTCCCAAATGAATCCCGCAATCTACGATACGATTTCAGCTGATATCGAAACCGATCAAAACATGATGCTCCGAGCCACAGGATCTGTCATCAAATTCAACGGCTACTTAGCTGCCTATGAAGAGAAAAAAGATCGCGGCGGCACGGAAGAAGAGGTAGATGAAAATGCGAAAATCCTCCCGCCTCTAGAACCGAATGCATCTCTTTCTCTCGTCGATCTTACCTCGACCCAATCTTTCACAAAACCTCCACCCAGATTCACCGAAGCATCCCTTGTGAAAGAACTGGAACGGCTCGGCATTGGCCGTCCATCTACTTACGCAGCGATCATGAACAAGATTCAGAGCCGCGACTACACCGTCAAAGAAAATCAAGCTCTCAAACCTACCGATCTCGGCAAGGTGATCTGCGAGATGCTTGAGCAGAACTTCCAGCCAATCATGGATGTCACCTTTACCGCTCAGATGGAAAATCAACTGGAAGAGGTGGCCGAACACAATAAAAATTGGAAAGTTCTCATCCGCGACTTTTGGAAAGACTTTTATCCTCTCGTCGAAAAAGCGGAGAAAGAGGCTGTCGTTCCCAAAATCCCTACCGACATTACATGTCCTAAATGCCGTCAGCACAAGCTTCAAAAAATCTGGTCGCGGAACAAATATTTCTACGGCTGTTCGAACTATCCTGACTGCGACTTCACAGCCCCGCTCGAGGCCCTTGAATTCAACAAAGAGGACTACGCACCTGATTTCAATTGGGAGCAAGCTTGTCCCATTTGTTCTTCTCCCATGGTCCTTCGGCATGGCCGTTTTGGCCCTTTCCTGGGCTGTTCCCGTTATCCCGAGTGCAAAGGGATCGTCAACATCCCTAAGAAAGGGGAGATCATCTATAAGCCTGAAGACCTTCCTGCCTGTCCTGCTATCGGCTGCGATGGCCGCTTAACCGCCCGCAAATCTCGCTTTGGCAAAACCTTTTTCTCCTGCTCCAACTTTCCCGACTGCGATGTGATTGTTTCCACTCTCGATCAGCTCGAAGCCAAGTATGATGCCAAACATCCCAAAACAGCTTACGTGAAAAAATCGCGCTTCGGCCGCGGGAAAAAGGGGGCTAAAGAAGCAGCTCCCTCTGCAAAAAAATCGAAAAAAACGACAACGCAAGCTGTTTACAAACTCTCTCCAGATCTTGCCTCCTTGCTCGGTCAAGAAGAGCTCTCTCGTCCTGAAGTGACGAAGCAGCTGTGGGTCTACATCAAAGCCCACAATCTCCAAGATCCTTCTAACAAACGGCTGATCCGTCCCGACGCAAAACTAGCCAAAATCTTCGGCTCGAAAGAACCGCTCGACATGTTCAAACTTGCCGCAGTCCTCAATAAACATCTAAAAAAATAACCTCCAAAACACTGTATAGATACTGACTTGTATTAATCCTGATTTTTGATTAGTCTTTTGAGCAGCCTGCCTTTACGGAGTTAGTACATGAGCGTTTTTTTTCACCGACTGATACAGATATTAACAAACCGATTCGAGCGAATTTATCAACTTATTTGCAAAAAAAAATACGACAAGCTGCTCTATGAAGCCTATACAAGTCCTAATGGCGAAGCGCATACACAAATTCAACAATATTCAAAAATTGAACACGGATTAGCAACGGGTGATCCAAAAAAAACAAGACGCTTCTTGAGAAATATTTGGTTTGCGCAAACCCGATTTTTTCAAAAGAACAATTTTCTTAATCTTGGAGAATGTTCTCTGAATTTCAAAGATTTAAAGATCCATTGCCAATCTAAATCTAGCTTAGAAAGCTGGCTCTACTTGCGTGGGTTTTACGATGAATTTTCTGTTCTAGAACAATATGAAAAAAATGTGAAACCAAATTCCATTGCAATTGATGTAGGAGCCAATATCGGAATTCATACACTCGCATTGTCTACTTTTGTTCAAGAGAAAGGGACGGTTTATTCTTATGAACCCAGAGAAAGCATCTGCAAACAACTACAAAGCAATCTTGAGCTGAATAAAAGAATGAACGTTATCGTCAGACAAGTCGGTGTTGGAGATCGAAAAAAACAAATCCCATTTAATGAAAATGACAGCGATTTCAATCAAGGAGCTGGGATGTATGACCCTGCAGCACGACATATGATAGAGGTTGTTTCTCTTGATGAGGATCTCAGTAAAGAATCGCGTCCTGTTTCTTTAATTAAGATTGATGTTGAAGGCATGGAATTTGAGGTTATAAAGGGGGCTAAGAACATTTTAAAAAA
This sequence comes from uncultured bacterium, assembly GCA_964477585.1. Lineage (GTDB taxonomy): Bacteria > Chlamydiota > Chlamydiia > Chlamydiales > SM23-39 > CAYZHU01. The sequence continues at coordinate 1,651 of CAYZHU010000076.1, read as the reverse complement.
TTCAAAGCCTGTACTTTGCATTGAGTACAATTCTCCTCCATGGAAACTTTCCGATCTGATTGGTTCAATTCCTTATCCTGTTCAAATATTTAGAATTCCTAACAATCGATTTGAAGTTTTAAGAAAAATTGATGAAAGAGAATCGTTAACAGGTCTAAATAATCTTCTTTTCTTACCCAGATAAAAATCACTAAATTAGGATTCGCGAAGACTAAGGCTTTTTTCAAAAAGGAATTCATGCCATTTCCAGGCAGATTCGATCAGAATGGGAAGAGAAGAAAGGCGAGGAGTCCATCCAAATAGCTCTTTGGCCTTTTTATTGTCGGCTGTAAGGCAAGAGGGATCCCCAATCCGCCGTTGATCCATACGAATCGGGATTGGCCTGCCGCAAAACTTTTGCACTGCGTCGATGATCTCTAGTACTGAATAGCCCGTTCCCGTGCCCAAGTTCACAGCAGTGCTTTTTCGATTGGCTAAAACCCATTTAAGAGCCGCTACATGCGCTTCCGCTAAATCTTGGACATGGACATAGTCTCGGACAGCGCTGCCGTCCCTAGAAGGGAAATCGGTGCCAAAAACAACGAATTCTTTCCGGACTCCCTGAGCCGTCTCAATGACTGAAGGGACCAAATGGGACTCTGGAGTATGGTTTTCACCGATCTCGGTCGCAAGATCGGCCCCTGCTACATTGAAATAACGTAAATTTACAGCACGAATCCCATGCGCTTTCTCAAAATCGGCGATGATCTGCTCGATCATCAATTTGGATCTTCCATAAGGGCTGATCGGCAACTGCGGATGTTCTTCTGTAATCGGGGTAAATTGCGGATCCCCGTATGTAGCGCATGTGCTTGAAAAAACAAGCGATTCTACTTGATGGTCCCGCATCGCCTCTAATAAAGCGATCGAACTTCCCACGTTATTTCGATAGTACTTGCCAGGATTGGCCATCGACTCGCTCACGATCGCATCGGCCGCGAAATGGAGCACAGCCTTTGGCCGAAATTTTACAAACGTTTCATTGAGTTTGGATCGGTCGGATAGATCCCCTTCTACAAAAGGACCCCATTTGACTGCATAGGCATGCCCAGTCGAAAGATTGTCGTAAGTCACCGGTATAAACCCAGCAGCCTTAAGCGCTTTGCAGGCATGGCTCCCAATGTAGCCCGCCCCTCCCGTGACTAAAATCGGTTCCATCAATGTCTCGTAGCTAGAGCGGTTTTTCCACTCTCCGTTTTACGGTTTTTCCAAGCTACCTGAGCTTCAATCCATCGATACGTAGCAGTCAATCCTGTAATCAGCGGCTGGGTCGGCTTCCAACCCAATTTTTCCATGATGAGCCGATTGTCTGAATTGCGCCCCCGAACCCCTTGAGGACCTGGAATATGATGAACAGCCAACGGCTTCCCTGCAATTTCTGCAACCATATGAACAAGCTGATTGATCGTCACTTTTTCCTCTGAACCGATATTGACAGGTCCAGTCCAATCGGAACGCATCAATCGGCGGATCCCTTCCACACACTCATCGATATACAAAAACGATCTTGTCTGAAGTCCATCGCCCCAAATTGTGATCGTCCCATCGCTTTCGGCCACTTTCCTGCAGATCGCGGCTGGGGCTTTTTCTCTTCCCCCTTCCCACGTCCCTC
>CAYZHU010000075.1:7828-8212 GCA_964477585.1 uncultured bacterium | reverse complement strand
TTCAGAAGTGCTTTCACTTTTGGCAATTTCAACCCCAAATAAAAAGATCTGTATCGTTTTAAATTTTAAATTAAAACTTTGAAAATAATTCCAATTTCTCATATACTATCTGCAATTAACCCGATGAACCAGAACGTTAAAATAAAAATCGACTCTGACCCAATTTCTACCTATTTTTAACGTTTTATTAATAATTAATTAAGGATATATGGCATACCCAACAAATTCCCTAGGAAGACATTCACCTCCTCCTCCTGAACAGGTGAGTCCTGTTAAAAAAGTTGCAAGATCTCTCATTTCGGCGACGAGGGCGCCACCCCCCGCGCCGGGGGCGGGATTTTGTTGTACGGGGTCAGCACCCGGCCGGACGAGGGGGTGGTAAGG
>CAYZHU010000075.1:0-7818 GCA_964477585.1 uncultured bacterium | reverse complement strand
TAAAAAAGTTGCTAGATCTCTCATTCCCCCAAGTACGCCCCCTACCCCATCATCTGTCCCATCTTTTCTTTCACCTGCATCTCCCGCATCAGCTTCATCTCTTCTTTCACCTGCATCTCCTTATTCGGTAAATACTCCACAACAAGCGCCCACAAGCAGAAGACCTCTTCTCCTTAATCCATCTTCATCACTTTTATTTAGGTCTCTTTTGAGTACTCCAGCTGCAAATGTCCCATCATCACTATTGCGACTTCCTGAAGCGCCAAGACGTCCTCTGTTTAGCAGCTTTGACGCTTTTGCATCATCTAATACAACACCGCTTCCATGGAATCCAAATACTTTCGAAGCTCCCACACCCACTCCTGAACAATCCCCAGCGCTACCTCCAGCCGCTCCGAAGAGAGTCCTTCCAGATCAAAGCTTTTTCAAAGACGACTCATCAGAATTACTTCCAGATTACGGCGCCTCAAGGGAGATAACGAGCTCCTACAAAAGGGAACCATATCTTGCTTGCACTTTCTATCGAAGAACTGTTGAGATCAATAGACGGGTTCAACAAGCCATTGAACATAAGAAACCTTTTCACTTGCAGGTAACCCCCCTTAAGCTCGTCATCATTGACGATATTGAAGAACTCGGAAGAGGGCAAAATTCTGTGGCCTATAGATGCACTGTAAGAGGAAAGGGAGAAATGGTCTTAAAACTTCTCAACTTCGATAACGACGATCCAAAAAAAGTTCTCCTGAAATTCGCCCGTCAGCTTTATCATTATACTTTGTACATGAGAAATGCTGAGCTAAAACCTTTTATCGCAAACCATGAAAATCTCGATTATTATGTGAGCTCAATGGAGAAGTACTTGGCTTCTAATCCAGATACAGATCCAGATAGAAGTCTAGGTATGAACGGGCTATTGGAATGGCTTATGAATAATGTCCATTATCCAGCCCATCTTGTTGAATTTGTTCCGAACAAATTCCCAACTGAAGATTCATTCTTCCTAAGCTATCCTCTATGGAAACAATTGCACAAGCTATTCCAATTTTCCAACACAGTCCTCATGGACCTTTCTATAGGCAATGTTGGGGTTAAGAAAGGCCAAGTGAAGCTATTCGATCTGTTTGAACTTGAAGAACCTAGCGCGGCAGCCATCTTTAAGAAAAATCTGTTGACCTTTTTACCCACCAGATACGGCGAACTAGGGCCTTGGTTCAATCCTCCTGCCTCTGTAGATGACGAAACATACTAAGGAGGACCAATCGGAACCTCTCAAGCTATTTTGTTCCAACCAAGGGAACGATCACGCCACGAAGCGTGGCTAACGATAACGCCCGCAAAGGCGGGCTAACGATAGGAATGTTGGGCTTTGCCCAAACCCATCTAAAAAAATCGGTTTGCAAAGGCCGCGCCCTTTGCCGAGGTACGGAGCGGAGCTCTGTATCCTGTAACTTGATAATATGAGACTTAATAGGTCGATCTAATCTTGCGAAGCAGGAAGAATTTTTCTCCCTGCGTCCCCTGCGGCTCTGCGCTGATGAAAAAAAATAAGCCTGAAATCCACCGAACGTTCCAGTCCAATCAAGCTCTTTGTCGGACGTATTCTCGATCTGGATGATGAAAGAAGATCACGGCAAAGACGGCGATGCAGGTAAGCCCTGCCAAGAGGAGGAAGGCCCCTCGGAAATTGCCCGTAAAGTCGATGAGCCAGCCGGTAGCGAGAGGCGCGATGATCCCCGCTAAAGAAAGGCAGCTCGAAGTGATCCCCTGGGAAGAGCCAGAGCGCTCCTTCGCTACATCGATGTTGATGCTAAAAAAAGCAGGCTGCGGCATCAGGCCAAAGCCTAGGCCAAGGCTCAAGAAAAGAATCGAAAGGCCCAGCGTCTCGGTATAGCTCAAGATCACAAAGCAAATGGCGGCTAAAAGCTGACTGCTCCAGATCAGATGGGAACGGGCAAGCCTGCTGCTTCCAGTCCTCTTGTAGAGCCAATCGGAGATGATCCCCCCTGCTTTGAGAAAAAGAGCCCCAACCAGCCAAGGAATCGTCAAATACCAACCTACGCTCTTCAAATTGAGCCCATGCTGGGAGAGGAAATAGCCCGGAAGCCAAAGGGTAGCGAAGAAAAGCATGTAGCCAAAGGCAAAATAGGCCACATTGTTCGCGATGAGGGCAGGATGGGTCAATATGAAATGCCAATCGATAGGCGTCTTGTTTTCTTTTCTTTTCGCATTAGAAGTCTCGATTAGATAAAGCTCTTCGTTCGACACATAGCGGCTATCTTGCGGCCGATCCCGGAACAAGAGATACCAAGCCAAGGCCCAAATAACTCCAAATGCGCTGATAATCAAGAACATAGCTCTCCAGCCAAAATCGACGACGAGATAGGAGGTGATAGGCGCCCCTATTACAGAAGAGAGAGGAATCGCAACCAAGCCAAGCGAGAGGGCGCGCGCTCTTTCCGAGGGCGGCAGCCAGTCGCTAATAGTCCGGGACATAGCTGGAAAGTGGGGCCCTTCTGTCACCCCTAGGAGGAATCTGAGGCCGATGAACCCCCAAAACCCCGTTGCAAACCCTAAAAACCCTACACAGAGAGACCAGGCTACAGCAGCCCAAGCCCAAACAATCCGGGCTCCCCATAAATCGACCATCCATCCTCCGAACGCGGTCAAGAGGACATATCCCAGTCCAAACGCCGAAAGGATCATCCCAAACTGGGTATCGGTGAAGTGGAATTCTTGTTTTAATGGGTCGATCACAAAGGAAATCGCCGACCGGTCTATAAAATTGACCAGGGTGATAAAGAATACCAAACCAGCAATGTACCAGCGGTAATTGGCCGTGCGCATAAACTCTCCTATGATTTGGAAATAGTTTACCCCCCAAACGACCAAAATGACAAGACCTTTCTTCGTACTTTGAAAAAAATGATTTTTCCGTTATTCTCTCTATCATGAAGATCCTTTTTCTTCTCATTCTATTCCTATCCTCCTCTTGTTCCGTGATGATGGCATCGAAGCGGGACGGGGTCGAAATCGATTCGATCCAAAATATTGAGAATAGATCCCAAATGATCGCCCTTGGCGCCGAAACCACCTCCAGCCTCTACAATGACGAGGGGGAGCTAGTGGAAACCTATAAAATTCTTCAAGAAAAGGGGTCGCTCGCGCGGGCCATCATGCATGGTCTTCTCGACATCAGCACAGCCTTCATCTGGGAATTTGCAGGGACGCCGATTGAGAGCACCCTTTGCCAAAAAAAATTCATCTCGATCAAAGTGACCTATGACTCTCACGACAAGATCAAGAAGATGGAACTTTTTTGATTGACCTAAAGCAAATAAAAAGATAAGTTTATCCCCCTTTTAGGGATGCTTATGTTTGCAATAAGACCACTTTCTTCTCAGGCTTCTCGCGCTTTTTCTACACTCACGTTCAAACCCGGCACTCTAGCAAATAAACAGGAATGGTTATTGAAGATCCTCCAACAAGGGAACGTAGCCCATCTTAAGGCCGCGAGATCACAAAAAATCAATAGACAGCTTTCGAGCGAACCTGTGGATACAACCAAAAAATTAGAAGATCTCTTCAATTGCTTAGGTCGAGTCGCCCACCTGCATGCACATAGGATCGATCTAAAACAACCCGGAATGAGAGAGACTTTGGCAAAACAAATGGTCAATACAACCGCTGAAACAACATTCCATCTAAAAATTTAGTAGGATATTTATGTTAGCAATCGCCAGATCCTTCCCTCGGATAGCAGCGCCTCTAGCTCGGCGGATGAGTTCAAGCGCCCCAGTTGAACTTACTCTAAACCGAATAAATTTTCAGAAATTAAAACCAGGCGAAACCCTCGTTTTCGATATAAAAAAATTACATAACAAAAGTGGTTGGCTCAATAGTCAGTTCAAAAATCTAGGAACTGATACGTTCAATATCCTAATTGTGTCCAACCATACTGCAGAAATCAAAGTAACTACTAGTATTCAAGAATTAGGAAATATAAAGCCGTGCGACTCCAAAGGATTATTCTTGCCCAAGGTCACTGTAGCTGCACAGAAACAGTTGGCCTATGAATTATCACGGCTAAATAATCATAGAGTCATATTTACCAAAGTATAGGAGGATATCTATGCTTAGAATCGCCAGATTTTTCCCTAGGATGGCACACCAACCCTTTACTCGATCGATAAGTTATCCTGCTGGACCGTGTTTCAAGAGATTATTCAGCGGCGAAGGACATACTTTCCCTGTAGGTTCGTTGACTGACCGTGTTGGTTGGCTCTATCACCAATTCGAAACACTCAAAAAGCAGAAAGTCGATATTCGGATCGGGCCCATAAATCGAGAATTCCGACCACTACTTTTCAATCCATCTCTTCAGGATATCCTGCTTTTAGACAGGAAATATAGAACAACTTTAGAATCCGAAGGAGGTCTTTTGAAAGCTGTCGCTGTGAATCCATGGAACTCCCAAATTGCTCTAATCCTAGCTGGCCTAAGTCATCATCAGCCTATCACATTCAAGTTAGTGGAGTAAGAAAACAAATTTAAAAATTTAGGAGAAACTATGCTTGCTGTAATCGCCAGATCTTTACCGAAGATGGGACCAGCTTTTGCTCGGTCGATGTCTCAAGCTCCCATTAAAACCTCGATGTGGCTCACTATTAAACAAGCAAATGCTTGTTTCCCAAGATTATTAAAAAATGGCGGGAGTATCAACTTTCCTCCAGGTTCATTGAAAGATAAAAATACTTGGCTCCATGAACACTTCAGAGAATTCGATGGACAGCTGGATATCCGGATCAAACTCGAAGGTTGTAAACAAACCAGCACCATAACAAATCCTTCTCTCAAGGAAATTCCGTATCCAGGAACTGAAGGGACCTTATTAAAAGATGTCAAAGTGGCTGATTTAGGCCTTAGTTTGACACATAGACTAGCTGCGCTAAGCAGATCTCACTATGGGATTACCATTTCCAAAAAACCTGCTGCAAATCCGCCTGCTCCCTCCACATCTCTTCGCCGTAGATGCACTCGCGAAATAGATGTTTAGCGGCTAAAAGAACAGGCGTTTCCCGAGGGTGGGTGACAATGTCCATCACGGCGGAACGGGGAGTGACTGGAACGGCATCAGGAATGGTGTTGATGAGAAGATCGCAGGGGTGTTTGGGAAGCTCAACAAGAGAGTATCCCTGACAGCCAAAGGTAGCGGCCAATTTTTCCGCTCGCGCCGCCGTCCGGTTGAAAATAGAGACCCTTGCTCCTCTCTTTAGCGCTTCAAAGGCAATCGCCCGGCTCGCTCCGCCAGCGCCTAAAAGCGCAATCTGTTTCCCCTTCACTGGAAAATGCTTCTCGATCGCATTTAGCGCCCCTCTTCCATCAGTATTCGTGCCAAAGATTTTTCCCTCTTTGATCAGAAGCGTATTGACTGCGCCGATCTCCTTGTTTTCCATTTCGTCGACATAGGGCAAAATCGCCTCTTTCAAAGGGATCGTGACGCTAAAACCACGAAACGGCAGTTGATGAATGAGCGGGATCGCTTCAGGCAATTCTTCCGATTTGAGCCTCATCTTGATATAGACCCGATTCTCTTCTCCGAATAATTGATTGTGATAGATATGCCCTTGGGAATGTTCGACCGGATCTCCAAGCAATGCAAAAATTTCGGTATCCCTGTTGAGTTTGGGATAGTGGAATATCTCATGGAGCTCTTTCAAGCTGTAGCGATGCAAAAGAGAATCTTCTTGCACTCCCGCATAATCAAACACATTTCCCACAATTGGTCCCAAAACGCGCGAGGGTTTTCCAAACTCCCCCAATGAGATCGCTGAAAGAGGGAATTTAGCCTTGCGGGCAAATGCCATCAGCCGAAGCATATCGGCCGTCGAAGTGGCTTTAACTGCGATCTTATAAACCGAAAAATGGGGATTTTGCTCTAAAATGGCATTCAGATCCTGGGGCGTCTCTTCGAAATCGTGATAGGAGCCGATCAATTTCGTCTTTTGACTGAGTCTCTTGATAAAGATGGGATCGGTGTCCAGCTCGATATCGAAATAGGCAGGAGAAAATGAAGCGAGTCTTTCGATTGTTTCGAGCCGTTTCTCCTCTGCAATCTCTCTTCTCCCTCCTTGCTCCCTTTTCCGAAAAGTAAATATTAAAGGAAGATCGCTCATCTGGACTATCCTGCCGACCTGGGAAAACTCCTCTAGATAATCAAACCGGATCTCATATCCATCGGCAAAAGGCCTGGCCTGTTCCATTTGGAAAAGCGCCGCTTCAACAGTTGATTCCGCTATACAGGCTAGCAACATGGTCAATACTGTAAAGCGCTAGACACATTTTCTGCAAAGGAGTACACTTTTATCCACTATGACATTCCCAATTCCTGAATATCATCACATTGAAGAATTCCAGAATAGAAGCCGCAAGCTTAAGGAAATCAGAGAGTTAGGTATTGACCCTTACCCGCCGAAATACCAAGCAACTCAAAAATGCGCTCAACTGGCTCTTGAAGGGGAAGGGAAAGATGTAGGGCACCATGATGATGCAGCTACGGGAAACACCCAAAAAGTAGCGGTGAGCGGCAGACTCGTCCTCTTCCGGGCAATGGGGAAAAACGCCTTTGCCCATATCCAAGATGAGACGGGACGGATCCAGATCATGTTCAACCGCGACCTGACGCAGGTCTCAGGGCTGGTTCCAAATGAAGAGACGACCCCAATAAAATTCATCGAGAAAAAACTCGATTTAGGCGATATCATCGGAGTCGAAGGACACCTATTCAAAACTCAGCGAGGCGAACTCACCGTATTTGCCAAGAAGATGACCCTTTTGACCAAGTCGCTTCTTCCGCTGCCCGACAAACATAGCGGTTTGGCCGATAAAGGGGTTCGCTACCGGAAACGGTGGCTCGATCTGATTACCCATCCTGAGTCGTTGGAGCGGTTCCGGACCCGTTCCCGCATTCTCCTCTCGATCCGTAATTATTGCGATGAAGCCGGTTTTGAAGAGGTGGAGACCGCTGTCTTGCAAAATATCTATGGCGGCGCCAATGCAAAGCCGTTCACTACCCATCTCCATGCGCTGAATCAAGACATGTTCCTCCGCATTTCACTCGAGATCCCGCTGAAAAAATTGATTGTGGGCGGGATGCAAAAGATTTTTGAGATTGGCAAAGTTTTCCGGAACGAAGGGATCGACAAGACCCACAATCCTGAGTTCACGATGCTAGAGGCTTATGCCGCTGGCTGGGACTACAACGATATGATGGATTTCACAGAAGGACTTTTTGAATCCGTTGCCTTAAGCCTTTTTGGCGATACGAAGGTCCGTTTTACTCCTGAAGGAGAAGGGACAGCAGTAGTGATCGATCTCAAAGCTCCCTGGAAGCGGCTGTCGATGAAGGACGCGATCAAAAATTACGCAGAATTCAATGTAGATGACATGTCAGATTCCGACATGAAGAACCGCCTTTTAAAAGAGACCCACATCGATCCGAAAGGGGTCCACAGCGCCCCGCGAGGCGCACTGATAGCTATGCTCTTTGAAGAATTCGCGGAGCCTCATCTCATTCAGCCCCACCACATCATCGACCATCCGATTGAAACGACTCCCCTCTGCAAACTCCATCGGGACCCTACTCTCAGTAAAGAGGGGTTCGTCGAGCGGTTTGAGAGTTTCATCCTAGGTCGCGAAATGTGCAATTCCTATACGGAACTGAACGATCCGGAACTGCAGAGAAAACTTCTCCTCGAACAAGCCGCTCTCAAAGAGCAAGGCAACGAGGAAGCCCACCCTCTCGATGAAGAGTTCATTGAA
>CAYZHU010000074.1:0-8247 GCA_964477585.1 uncultured bacterium | reverse complement strand
CCGATCTTTTCTTCCGCATTTGGGCTGTTCCCGAAGGAAAAAAACCAGCAGAAGGGCATTTCGTCCCCTCCGATCCCTCTCTTTGGTCCCATCAGGGACGGGAAATTTTAGAAAAACTGATCGATGCCACCTTGCTTCTCCCCGTTGCAGAAGATCTGGGGACTATCCCTCGCGAAGTGCGCCCCATCTTAAAAGAGCTTGGCATCTGCCGCACCATTATTCTTCGGTGGGAGCGGCGCTGGGATACCGACCGGAGCTACGTCCCCTACTCAGAATATGAGCCGCTAAGCCTCACCACCGTCTCGACCCCTGATACCGACATCCTGCGCTCCTGGTGGAAAAACGCTCCTGAAGAATCGATCCCCTTCTCCCACTTCAAAAACTGGGCCTATCAGCCCGATCTCACCAATGAACAGCTTTTTGATATCCTCCATGATGTCCACCACACACCCAGCTACTTCCATATCAACCTATTCCAAGAATATCTCTCGCTCTTCCCCCATCTTGTCTGGCCCAATCCCGAAGATGAACGGATCAATCTTCCCGGAACCCTACTCCCCACCAATTGGACCTACCGGTTCCGCCCCTATCTCGAAGAGATCCTTCGCGATGCCGATCTCGCCTCCACCATGCGCAGCATCAAGTCTTGATTTTATTTTTCTCTTTCTGCAAAGTGTTCTCCCTTAATAAAATTGGAGTCATCCAAATGACACAACCGGCTAGACCAGTCTCTTGTCCTCTTACTTCTTCAGCTACCGAAGCAATGGCTTCAATGAAGATTTCACAACCTACTCGCGATACTCTTGCCGCTTTTTCGGAAGATCGACCTTTTTCCCATCTTTATGGAAATGTAGCAATCGCTGCAGACGATCCGCGCGATTGTGAAAAACCCCAAACCTTGATCGCATTCATGCATTATTTAAAATATACGCATCCGTCTATTCAAGATTTGTTAACACAAACTGGAGTTTGCTTGGACTTAGAAAGAGCTTTACAAATCAGAATATGGCTAGATGACAACAGAGAGACAATTACAGATCTCCCTTGGTTAAAGGACGTGAATCCAGCTGATCCAGGAAAGCTTCCCCTTTTTCCTCCTGAAGCGATCCGTTTAAAAAGCTTAAATCCCTTTCAGAAATCCCTTGTATTAGCCAGTTTTTTTTGTCACAACGAGAAATACGCGCGGGAAGCGTTTGCATCTCCTGATTTTATTCAGCCTGAACATAAATTTGACGCCCTGCTTCTAGCAGTCTGGTATAGCAATAATGTTCCGCTCTTTCACGAATTGAGAAAACTTCCTCATGATAAAGTCCTTCATGAGGATTTTTATAAATATATCTTTTCGCCAGAAAAACCTAGTGAAAGGATACCGCTCTATCAAGAATTATCAACCATTCCTGAATTGCGGAACAGCGACTTATGGAATGCTATTGAAGGGTTTTTGCGCTTAAATGATGCAGCAAATCATATGAATAGAGATGGAGTTGATGCCTATTTAAGCCAAGGGGTTGTTCAACCCTATTATTATGCTATTCAATTTATCCTCAACAGTCAAGCTAGTGGCCTAGATGATGCTTATTCTAAATCTATGGCTATTCAAAGTACGATCAGAAGTTGAACGAGAAGATGCTGCCTCGATTAATCTTTTTTGAAGATTTAACGTAAAGACGCATTTAATTTTCTTTGCGTCTTTGCGTTGTGTTATGTCACCCCTAAGCAGGTTCGTGAAGGATATCCTGCGCGAGAGCGAGCTCGCAGCCACCATGCGTAGCATCAAGTCTTGATCTTATTTTTCCTTTTCTGCAAACTTCTTCCCTTAATAAAATTGGAGTCATCCGATGGCAGCACCAGCTAGACCAGTCTCTCGTCCTTCTTTCGTTACCGAAGAAATGCCACCATTGACGATTTCATCCGGACCACAACCTGTACAACGCGATACTATGGCCCCTTTTCCGGATGGCGATCCACTCCTTTATAGACAGCCAATCGAAAGAGACGATCCGAGCAAAATTTGCGAGCTACCTCGTACCTTGTTCTTATTAATGCATGATTTAAAACGTGCGCATAGCTCTATCCTTGATTTATTAATACAAACTGGATCTTTCTCGGACCCAGAACGGGTTGTACGAATCAGACAATGGCTAAATGAACACGGAGAAGAAATCGAACATCTTCCTCGGTTAAATAATTTGAATCCAACTGAACCAGGACGGATCCCTCCTTTGCCACCCGAAGCGATACTTTTGAAATCGTTAAGCCCCCTTCATAAAGCTCTTGTATTGGCCAGTTTTCTTTATCACAATAACGAGAAATACGCGCGGGAAGCTCTCGAATCTCCTGATTTTATCCGACCTGAACATAAATTTAGCAGTCTTATTCTAGCAGCCTGTTATAGCAATAATGTTCAGCTCTTTCGCGAGTTGAAAAAATTATTTAAAAATGTAGTTATTCATGAGGATTTTCATGAACACCTTGCGTGTATCCGTTCTCCTGATACGCCTAGTAGATGGATAGAGCTCTATGAAGAACTCTCAACTATTCCTCAATTGATGGCTATCGAAGAATTTGGTTCAGTTATTGAAGGGTATTTGCTCCTAAATGAAGCAATGGATGTTGCTGGATCGTTCGTCTTGGTTGAACATAGAGATGAAAATGGAAACCAAGTTATTGCTCCAAATGGTATTCCATTTTTTGAGTTAAGGCTTAACCCAGCCTTGCAAGAACGGCACGAATAAAAATATGTCAGCTCTAGGCAGGTTCGTGGACTCTGATGCGGCTGATCGATTCTCCTAATAGGAATCCGAAAGCTGAGATGGCAATGCTCATCAGCTCTTTCGGGAATGGGAGAGCGAAAAAGCGGAGCAAGGTAAAGGCTGCTGCGCCAAAGAGTATAGAGAGAAAAGCAGAAAGGGTGTTCCCTCGCTTTTTGAAAAGAGCGAAAAAGATCGGGATGAAAAGACACGAGACCGAAAGGTCATAGCTCTGGATGAGCATATCGACAATATTGTCGAAATAGAAAGCGAAAAAGATCGAAAGGACCGAGATCGCAGCCGTGATCCCTTTGACGATCTTGAGATTTTCTTTCTGGATGAGATCGCTCGAGAGATTGGAGCTGATCGCATTAATGAGAGAAGTAGCGGTAGAGATGACAGCGGCGAGAATCGCGCAGCCAGCAAGCGCAGCGATATAGGGATTGGTCAGATTTCCGATCGCAGCCATCAGAATGCTGGAGCCGGCAGGCGCTTGCAACCCAAGGTCTTTTGCTAGGACGCCGAAAAAAACAGGGACAAAGCAGACGATGAACGTCCCGATTCCCGCCCAAAAGGCGGCGCGCGATACTGTGCGAGGCGAATTGCCCGCAAAACATCTCTGGGCCATATCTTGCTCAATCATCATGAAAAAGAGAGGCATAAAGAGCCACCCCGCTAGCTTATTCGTGCCGAGAGAAAAGGCTTCCATGGTAGGAAATGAAACGGGAACGGCTGAAAAGTAGACGAGTCCGAAGGAAAGAAGGAAAATAAAGGAGAAGAAAGCAGCCTGGGCAATATCTGTCGAGATCACCGCTTTGAGCCCCCCTTTCATCGTGTAGAGAATCACAATCGTCCAAAAAGCGATGAAGAGAGGAGTATTCGTAAAGCCCAGCGAGGCTAAAAATTTTCCAGAGGCGATAATCTGGCCGACTAAGATCATGAATAGGGAGAGGATCGAGAGAATCGAAGCGATTTTCTTTAATAATGGGGAGTTGTAGGCAACTTCAAAGATCTGGGCCACCGTCGAAACAGGAAACTGCGCGAGCCTCCGGCCTATCCCCGCTCCCAAACAGATAAATCCTAATGCCTGTCCCAGGGGATAGAGGAGCACCCACCATCCATAGCGGTAGGCTTCTTCAGAAGCGCCGAGAACCAATCCCCCTCCCACCTGGGTGGCCAAAAAAGTCATCATCAAGGGAAAAAAGCGGACCTTTTTCCCTGCGAGAAAATAGTCTTCATTCGTCTCGATTCCTTTTGAGGAACGTCTTCCAATATACCAATAGAGGGCTTGTAAGCCGAAGAGGAGGGGGATAAAGATTGAGAGATTCATTTTTAGTCCATCTTGAGAGTTTTAAAAAAGTTTATAGCGGCGTGCAACAAATTATAACGAATGGGCAGGGAACCCATGGTGGTGATGATGGACAAAATGAAATTTTTTCATGCCTAAAAACTCTTTGCACTGCATTTTAGACAAAAGGGGAATTTCCCACAAGTTCTTGACAAGGAAAGTGAGAGATTAGCAAACTGCATACTCATTTTTTTAAACCTCTCATGTAACCGCCGCTTGACCTAAGTAGGACTGGGGACTATGATGCGAATAAAGAGGATCAATCTTGTTCATTCGTTGGATTTTACTGATTTCTCCATTCTTTGTTTTTGCCCACGTCCCCTCCTTGAGTTCTCTCTATTCTACTCTCGATCCCACCTCGGTCTCGCAACATTTTGCCTTTTATGAGCTCTACCCAAAAAGCCCCGAGGGGCGGCAGGCATTGAAGCACGCGTGGGACCTCTTGAGCGGGACCAATACGGAAGAAGACCCCGAGATGCTTCTTCCCACTCTCGATCCAAAACCGCTCATCGCCTTTGTGAACCGCTCAAATCAAGATGCGGCGCCTCTGCTTGAAGAAGAGCAGCTTGAGGTGATCGAAAAGCTCTCCCACCATCTGGCCAACCGGCAGCTCAAAGGGTTTCAAGTTTGGGATTTGGACGAATTCTTACAGCTCAAAACCGATGAAGTGGACCTTGCCCGCGGACTTCTTCTTGCTGAAATGGGATCCGATAGGCAAAAAATCAGAAGCTATGAAGCCTCGATCGATTTGATGGCCCTCCAGATCGCCGCCCGCCTCCATCCCGAGGCAACTCCTGCAGAGAAAATCAGGACGATCAACGACTACATCTTTTCCGAAATGAGGTTCCGTTTTCCTCCCCATTCCCTTTACGCTAAAGAGATCGATGTCTATACATTCCTTCCCTCAGTACTAGACAGCCGCCGCGGCGTCTGCTTAGGCGTATCGATCCTTTATCTCTGCTTAGCCCAGCGGCTCGAACTTTCTCTAGAGGCGATCACTCCGCCGGGGCACATCTATGTCCGGTATGTCGATCCCAAAAATGGGGAAGAGATCAACATCGAGACGACAGCGCGCGGGATCGATGTCCCCTCTGAAATTTATCTCGGACTCGAAACGAGGAAACTCCAAAAACGGACCATCCGGGAAGTGATCGGACTTGCCTTTTTCAACCAAGCTTCTGTGAGCTGGCATAAGAAAGATCCTGAAACTGCGATTGCGCTCTATGAGAAGGCCGGTCTTTTTCTGGAAGACGATTATCTCCTGAATATGTTTTTGGGCTTTAACTATCTCTTTGCCGGCAGGGAAGAAGAAGGGAAAGTCCTCCTTCAAAAAGTGCGCGGCGCTCTTCCCGACCATCTGATTTCAGGCGACACTGTGGCCGAAGATTATCTCTCTGGCGTCACAGAGCCTGAGGCGATCAATGCGATTTTCATGGAAGTGGATGAGACCCGAAATTCGATTTTAGAAAAGCAGAAAAAGCTGCAAGAAGTCGTCGCTAAGTACCCCAACTTCAGGCAAGGGATCTTCCATCTTGCCACTACCTGGCTGCAGCTCGGCAGAGAGAAAGAGGCGCTTCCTATTCTCGAAAGCTACATTCAAAAAGTTCCTAATGACCCAATTGTAAACTATTATCTTTCAGCGATCCATTTCCAGAGGCGCAACCTCCCGCTCGCCTGGCGATATCTTTTATCCGCCGAACAGATCGTCCATGCCCGCGGCCACTCCCCCCGCGCCCTCGAAGAATTGAGGAAAAACCTTCTCAAAGCCTGCCCCGAACCAAAATAATAACTACATCTATTAATATTTCATTAATTTTGTTATTATAAGATAAAATAAAAAAGGCAATTATGTTATCAATTAATTCTTTTTCTAGAGTTTTCTCTCCCTTGATCCAAGGTTTCAAGGCGTGTTTTAATAAAACCTCCGAGGCTGTAGAAAGTGTCCAGCTTTCTCATGAGGCTGCTGAGTCTACCCGGCTGCTAAATAAGGGCTGGAAACACTACGAAGAAGGCCACTATCAAGATGCATTGGATTACTTCAACCGATCGATTAGAGCAGATAGTACTAATCATTACTCCAACTCTCTTAGAGCTTTAACACATTTGAAGCTCGGTGATTTAAAGAACGCAAAATCAAATGCTCAGGATACGCTTGCTTTCGTTGAATCCTTAAGAGGAGTAAGGAGGTCCAGAGCCTTATATGTTTTAGGAAAAATCGGAATCGATGAAGATAGAAGCAACGTTAAGTGTTACTTTGAATTAGCTCTTAAAAGCGACCGGAGAAATATCTTGGCTCAGCTAGAACTTGCTGAAATTAATTTAGATTATCGCAATTACACAATTGCATTACAAGAAACGGAAAAAGTAATCTCCCTTTTTAAGTTTTCCAATCCGATAGCTTCCCCTCAAGAAATAAAAGAGAGCCTATTGACAGCTTATCAATTGCGCAGTCACATCTTCTTGACGCGAGGAGAATTTGGCCTTGCAAAAGAAGCTTGCCAAGATGGGCTTGCATTGAATTCCGAAGATCGGCAATTAACTATTGCTCTAGCTATTGCAACCTCTTTTCTAAATGAACCAATTTCGAATGATTCTTCCGCATTCATCGAAGGTTCGATCATAGCAGATACCCTCCAAAACAAAAAAACGAATCATTCTTTATCGGAAAGCGATTCTCAATTTAAGAAGATCGTTTATCTAGAAAATTTAGGACTTTCCCAATTGAAAGAAGGGAAGTATCAGGAGGCTCTCTCTACTTTTGAACAAGGCTTAAAAGAAGACGATAGTTCTATTCTATTTTACGCCCATCGAGCTATTGCAAATGAAAAGTTAGGAAATAGAGAGAAGGCTTTAGCCGATGCAAAAGAGACTCTTAAACTATTCCAAGGGAATGTTTATTTAGATTTTCTCGAATATGAATCTGCAGCAGCTGCGCTTGAGACAATTGCAAATCTCATCCCTGAAAATAGAGAAAAAGCTAGAGAAATTGCTAAGGCTTTAAGGTGCGGGGATTACATGGAGCAGCAGATATCTGATTCGACACGGGAAGAATGGCTAGCGCTAGCCACTCCTCCATCTGAATAAAATGTATTGGAAAAAGTATTGAAACGTCCTTATACTAGATTCCAAAATCTAGTGTGAGGCGTTATGATGTTGGTACTATTAGCATTCAGTTCTCTCATTTCCCAAACTACTCTCGATCTAGAAATGTCGCCTCAGGAGAAGAAAAAAACTGGGGTCTATAAACTTTCCGAGAAGGAGAAATCGACCCTCCATAACTGGATCGATAACCACTACGCGAAAAGAGATGAGCCGCTCGAATCGGCAGCGCAGGAAAAAGGGACCCTCCAAGAAAACCTCAACAGCGGCAGCTACATCCGGCTGAGCGACAATTCCCTTTGGAATATCCACCCCAAAGATGTCTCTATCACACAAGGATGGATCACCCCGGTCGATATCCTCGTCTCCCAAAGCGGCGATCCCAATTATCCTTACAAATTGACCAACAGTCTCACAGGCTCCTCTGTCCGCGCAAGGAAAGCAGAAAGCGTACCCGCACAGCAGGCCCCATCATCCCCTGCTGAACATCCTTCACACGAAACACCTTAAGGTCCTCCTTATGGCTCCCCAATTTACAGAAAGCCTGACGCAGGCAATAGAAGAAGCATTCCAATTTGCCCAATCGAAATCTCATGTGGAAGTGACCGAGAATCACCTCCTCCGCGCGTTCTTACTCGATCCGCAAGGCTATTTTTCTTCTCTTTGCACCACAGCGGGACTCGACCCATCGCTTCTCTTGAATCAAGTGGAAACAGCCATCCAAAGCCTCCCCACTTATACCGGCTCTTCTGCAGCTCCCCAAGTAGCCGCCGGATTGCAGCACAAAATCCAGGAAGCGGAAAAAATTGCCAAATCATGGGGCGATTCCTACATCAGCAGCGACCACCTTTTCCTTGCCTACTGGGATAAACCGATCGAGCCATTCGCCTCCTGGAAAAAAATCTCCAAAAAATCGCTGAAAGAGATCGAAGCTGAGATCAAGAAATTCCGAGGAGGGCGCCACATGGACTCCCCAAGCGCCGAATCGAATTTGAAAGCGCTAGAAAAATATTGCAAGAACTTGACCTCTTTGGCCAAACAAGGAAAGCT
>CAYZHU010000073.1:0-8279 GCA_964477585.1 uncultured bacterium | reverse complement strand
ATTTGGAGCGATTTGATCCGGAGAAGACGATTCAATAGCTCTTCCTTGCTAGAGGCCCAATGGCTATCCTTGAATTCTTCGCTTTTGACCCCTTTAGGAAGCTCTAGATCGACGATCTCCTCTTCCATAGCATTTCTTCTTTCAATCGCTGAGATGAAGAGCTCGTGGATCTCTTGGAAAAGAGAAAAATCCCGAGTTCTAAAGCCCTCTAACCCTCTTTCTAGAATTGAAACATCGGGATGGGTCCAGATGGAAATTTCGGGATCGAGGAAATAGGTCTTTGTTGGATCGAGTTCATCGAGGAAATTGACAAGAGTCCTTTCAACCAGCTCCTGCGTCATGACCTTGTATCGAACGTGGGCTTTTAAGATTTCTTCTACCTTAGCCTTAACATCTTTCGGTGTTAATTGAGGAGCTTTTGATTCACAGACGACCGCTAGGATAAGAAATAGGAAAAATAGCCCTTTTCGAATCATAATAACCTTGGGTTCAAGGACTTAAATCCGGTTTATCAATGTGCCCATATTATACACATGGAGGACGAACTTCTGACTATAGCGAAAAGGGAGGTTTGCTGCCAATGGAAATTTTTGAGAGTAACCATATGGCATTGAATAGTTTGCAGCAACCTATCCCAATTTTACTAAATTTCTAAAAAAAGTTCATCCCAGATAGAGAAAACCATTGATTTCAACTCGTTAATATGAAATAATCATTACTTAAAGAAAGAAAAGTAAATGAAATAAGAAAAATTCGTCTTATTTCAAAGATTTTTTTTAAAATTTTGAATAAAAATAGTTATAACTTAAATAAAAGTTTTAACTTTATACTTTAGGAGGAAAGGAACCATGGACGCAGAAAATGCATGGGGCCAGAACCAAGGACAAGTGCGAGGAGATTCGGCAAAGGTAGTTTCGATTACCGAAGCTGCGCGAATCAATAACGTGACTCGTCAAGCTATCTACGTTGCGATTAAGCAGAAAAAGTTAAAAGCTACGAAAGATTCTACCCGTTGGACAATTCATTTAGACGACCTCGAAGAATATCGCAGGAATAAATATTCCCGCACGAAGTCGATGTTTGACGGAGAGCTTCTTTTTGATAATTGCAAAGGATACTATTCGGTTAATCAGGCTGCCAAATTGTTAAATGTCCCAGCACAGAAAATTTACTACGCAACCCGCGTGGGTCTTTTAAAGGCTTCTCGCAAGGGAGCTGCTTGGGTCATTCATACCGATGATATTAAAGGCTACCAAGAAAATTACTTAAACCGAAAGCCGAAAGTCGGTTAAATCGCTTTTGTGAATTTCACAAATCGCCCAACTCGAGAGGGCGATTTTTTTATTTAATATATAAAATAAAGATTACTATGTTTGGAATTTCTTTTTTTAAAATAACTGACTGTTCAGTCAGAGGTAAAAATGGTACCGGAAGAACCTTTGGGATTAAATCCTGGGAAGAAATGACTCCAGAAGCGAGATCACTGTTGGAAGATCCCTTGGTATTGAAATTTACTTGGTTTGTTAGGCCGCCGAGACTTAGAATAAGTGAGGTAAGCGGAATAAGAAGCGCAGAGACTTACAATATGTATGAGCGAGATAAAAAATGTATAGCGATCGATCTTAAAAAAGTAGGTTTTCTGGTAGTGGCTGTGGCTGCAGCAGGTTGGATGACGGCTAGGCTAGCGCTTTGACTTTTTCTACGTCGATTCCCGCGTTTTGTAATTTTGTGGCTGATTGCCCTTCAACAATCTGATTGAGCTCTTGTAAGGATTATTATGTTTGGAATTTCTACTTATGAATTTTCTGAGAGTACAATCGGGGGTTGGGAATTTGCTGCTGAGGCAAATTATGGGGATAAGGTCATACGAAAATTTATCCCAGAAGAAGCGAAGACATTCGATCGAGATCCCTTTGTATGGACATTTTGTTATGAAACTAAACCAAGTTTCGACAGTAAGAGATTGACCGGAAGGGGAATTCGAGCCTTTTTTGTTGAGAAAAGGACTACTACAAAATACCTTGCGATCCATCTAAAGCCGGTTCTGGCAGTCCTCGCTGCAGCTGGTGGACTTTGGTTGGCTGCAAGAACTTGGAGTTCTTTCTAGGCGAGCGCTTTGACTCTCTCTACGTCGATTCCCGCGTTTTGTAATTTTGTGGCCGATTGCCCCTCAACGATCTGATTCAGCTCTTGGAGAATCGGATCGATCTGGCAAAATTTTGCAATTTGAAACGCTCTCATTTGGTCTTTATCTGTCCATGTTTGGATCGGCGAACTATTGTGTTGAATATTCGCTTCCAGTTTGTCTAGCGCCGTGCAAATTTTCGCTTCATAAGTTTCTCTCGCTTCAAATTCCATCCAGAGATCATAGATTTCATTCCCTGTAGCAGAGGCGAGCATCTTTTTGATATTCTCGATCGCCCTAGTCTCTTTTTCTAATTTTGCCGCTTTCCCCTCTTTGGATTCGCTTAAAAAGAATGGGGTGTCGCCAGCTTCCGCTTCTACCAGGTCGTGGATGATGGTCATTTTTAAGATTTTTTCCAAATTGGCTTTTTTCGAGAGATGGGGGACAAGAAGAATGGCCATCAACGACATGCACCAGATATGATCTGCGACGCTTTCCCTCCTTCCATCTTCAAACCAACAGTGCCGCTCTTCTGATTTTAAGTTCTGAGATAAGTAGATCAATTTGAGAATTTTCTGCAACTCTTCTGTCATTTTCTAATCCTTTAATAAGTTTTCGAATTAGACTGGATCTCCGTATTTTTTACAAGTGGATAGAAAAAAATAGAGAAAACGGAGCATAATCGCTCCTTTGAAATGGGAGTTTTTTGAAAATGAATCTGGTAAGCTTTCTACTTCTTGGAGCCTCTATAGTGAGTTTGTGGGTCCGGCGCGATCCGAAAATTTGGGGGACTCTTTTGGGAGGCGCCATTTTTGCAGGGATTGCTGGAGGCCTTGTCCTTGTCCCTGGGGCTATTTGGCTCTTTGCTTGGGGGATCTTGTGGAGTCATTTTGAGAAGCAGCAGAGATCGCCTCTTTGGTTTTTTCTTTTAGCCACGCTGATTGTGGTGAGTTTTGGATTCAAACTCCATTTTTTCCCAGGATTTAAGACGATTGCTTTGAGTCCCAAATTCATCTTAGGAGTAGATGTGCCCGTCATGGAATTTTTTCCTCTCGCTCTTCTTGTCCCTCTTGCTTCCAGCAGGAGAGATTGGGGGCTCGTATTGAAAGAAGGGGTTCCTCTTAGCGTTATCGGGATTGGGATTATGGCAGCTCTTGCAGTGGCGAGCGGCACAGTTCATTGGCAATATAAACTCCCCAGTTTTCCCCTTGAGAGATATGCGGCCAACTTTTTTTTGACTGCGCCTTTGGAAGAGGGATTTTATCGCGGATTTGTCCAAAATGAATTGGTCCGATTTTTTTCCCATCAAAAATGGGGAAAGATCTTGGCTCTGGTTTTGGGTTCTTTGATCTTCACACTTGCCCACACCTTTTGGTCTCCCAACCTAGGGGTGCAGGCATTTGTCTTCCTTGCAGGTCTTCTTTATGGAGGCGTCTATCTCATTTCTGGAAAGATCGAGAGCGCAATCTTCTGCCATTTCCTTCTAAATTTCATCCATATGACCTTTTTCAGCTACCATGCTATGTAATCATTCGATGTCAATCTGATCGAACGACTGGACCCACTGGTAGGAGAGTCCTTCAGGAGCGCTATCTCTACAGAGAAGCAGGGTTTGCAAGCCGGCGGCTTGCGCTGCGTTGATCTCCTCAATTGTGTCGGAGAGGAAAAGGATTTTTTCCGGTAGAAGTCCCATGTTTTCTGCAATTGTAATGTAGGAGCTGCTCACTCTTTTTCCTCCTGTCCTGGTGTCGTAGTAGTTAGTGAAAAGCGGAGTCAAGTCCCCTTCGGTCGAATGGGAAAAAAGGAGCTTTTGCGCCTGAACGGAGCCTGAGGAGAAAACGTAGAGTTCCAATCCCGCTTCTTTCCACTTTTTCATCTGGGCTGAAACGTCTTCATAGACATGTCCTTGAAAATCTCCTTGCTCGTAGCCCGCTTGCCACATCATCCCTTGCAGAGTTTTGAGAGGGGGAACTTTTTTATCTTGTTCAATCCAGGTAAGGAGGATCTCGATGAGTTGATCTTGATCGGCCAAGGTTGCGCCTGCGATCTCGCGGGTCTCTTGCAGGGCTTGGACAACAGCAGGATCGTTATGGTTGTCGATCACATATTGCCGTAGGTTCTTTTTCGCATAGGGAAAAAGAACGTCGTGGACAAAAGAAATCGCAGTGGTGGTCCCTTCAATATCGGTCAAGATCGCTTGGATCGAGCCGTGAGGATAAATTTGGATATTTTGCATGCATGGGCAGCCAGCGTAAGAATAAATAGCGGTTAGAGAGATGATGAGAAGACGGATGAGCATAGATTCCTCCAAAGTTCTAAAAAAGGGGGCACTATACAGAATTTGTTTGATCTTGTACAGGAGATCGCTCCATAATGTTATGGCTATGAGAAAAAATGAAGAGAGCCGCCCATGATTTTGCCGATCCTGAAGATTTTGATCATTGGAGGAGGATTAGCGGGTCTGACCGCCGCCTATCGGCTACAGGAAGAGGGACAAGATGTAGAGGTATATGAGGCGAGAAATCGAGTGGGCGGAAGGGTTTTGACGGCGATGGTAGAGGGGTATCC
This sequence comes from uncultured bacterium, assembly GCA_964477585.1. Classification (GTDB taxonomy): domain Bacteria; phylum Chlamydiota; class Chlamydiia; order Chlamydiales; family SM23-39; genus CAYZHU01. The sequence continues at coordinate 3,586 of CAYZHU010000073.1, read as the reverse complement.
AGCAGAATTAGGAGCCCAGAATATCAATGATGGTGGAAAAGCAGAACATCTTAAAAAGTTGATCGGCGAATTAGGATTGGAATTAAATGAATGGGAACTCTCTCTCCGATCTGAATTTTCCAAACAGATCAATATTGCAGATGTATTAAAAGAGAAAGGGATAGGTCAGGAGCAACTGTGGGATTATCTTAGAGAATTCGCCGAACACTCTAAGAACATGAGGGAGGTGCTCCTTCACTTCTTTGATGAAAAAGATCCCCTTTTTAAGTTTTTTAGCCTCCGTTTGAATGGATATGAAGGAGGAGCAGTTGAAGATCTGTCTCCTCATTATTATTCTACTCTTTACTTCATGCTGCTCGGAGGACTTTCTTCTGCCTATGAAACCGATATCGTAAAGATCTCTTCTGTCAAGGGAGGAAATAACCAACTGACAGAAAAATTAGCAGAGAAGCTCAAGGTCCATTTGAATCACCCTCTTGCTGCTGTGGCAAGGACAGAAACAGGAGGCTTTGCTTTGACTTTTCGCGATGGGAAGAAAGTTAAAGGGGAGGTCTTGATCCTCTCTTGCCCTTGTTCTGTCTATGAGGATATCGAATTTGCCCCTGATGTGATCCCGCAAGATAGATTGTCTCAGATTCGGAACATCCAATATGGGACCACGGGGAAGATCTTAGCCTATCTCCCCACTCAAAAAAGGCGCCGCTTTGCCAATGAAAGGATGATTGCTTATTATGACGGGTCAAAAACGATCCTCTCCTATTACTATCCAATAGGATTTTTCACATAGAAGACGAGTGGAGAGTTTTATCTTCGAGATAGCGCTGAAATCGATGCAGAATTCGAGAAGGAAGCTTTGAGTCTCTTAAAACCTCAAATGGCTTTAGATGTTCCTTTTTTCTCCTACAGTTCCCCGATTGCATACAGTTGGCCTAACGACATCTATGCAAAAGGTTCTTATTCCTACGTGGCATCCGGTCAAGAATCTCTCATGACAGAATTAGAAGAAGTTGATGGGGAGACTGTTAAATCGCTCTTTTCGCCGATCGATGGGCGTCTCTTTTTTGCTGGAGAGCATGCATCGATTTTACTCGATGTTGCAGGAACAATGGAAGCGGCCTGTGAGTCAGGGGAGCGAGCCGCCCGGATGGTCCTACGACGGCTTGTCGATTAGCTCAAAGCCATTGAGATCGAGCCTTTCCCTTAATTGTTTGGCAATGCCATGATGGCCTAGAGTTAGGGCTTTTTGATAGTCTTCTTCACTTGGTTCTAATCGTTTATCGAGCAATTTATCGACAGCCTTCTCATCTCCTAGTTGAATCGCTCTCCCATAGCTCCGAGGATAACAATCGTGGATAAATGTTTGGCGCGTGAATTCTATTTGGCCTGTTCTTAGAAATTTAAGCTCGAATGTACCTTCCTTATTTAGTGTATAGCGGTGTTTGTTCCAGTTAAGTTCTAATCCACTTCCGGTTACGGCAATCTGGCAGCCTGCAGGCGCTTTGAAATAATTGATCCCGGGGCAATCGTTTGTGCAATTGGAAAAGGTAATCATTCCAATGTAGGGAGAATCGTCTTCTTTTGGCGGCGGCGGTTCGTCTTTCCCAAAGAGAAATTGTTGAACACAGCTTAGTGCAAATTCGACAGGACCTAACATTGACGACCTCCCAAAAAAGAACAATGAAGAGTAGCGGTGTTAGGAATTATTTTAAATTGTTTTTTGGAGTAAGGCTGTGAAGCGCATTTCGTCTTCTTTGGCGCCGAGGGTTTTGGCTTTAGCTAGGCCTGCTTGGGCAGCTTCGAGCGCTTTATGTTTGTTCTCCAGGGCAAGTTGAAGCTGTGCATTGAGATAGTCGAGCTGCATGGCGATCCTTTCTGTTTTAATCAGAGGGGCCGCCTGATCGATGATCTGCTGTGTAAAATCGAATTTTTTTTGCAAAAGAAAGATTTTCCCCAAGCGGATGTAGGTGCGGATCCAATCATCTTCCCCTATCTGAAAACAGAGTAACGCTTGATTGTAATGCTCCGCGGCCAGCTCCAAATCGCCCGATGGGTTGTCCGCATGGGCAGCCCCTAAGTTGAAATGGATCTTGCCGAGCAAAGAGATCTGGGTCAAATTCTTTTCCCGATAGATCTGAAGCGCTGTCTCGCCAATTTGGACTGCTTCGCCAAAATCTCCTTGGGCCCGGTGTACTGCCGATTCTAAATAGCGCGCGCGAAGGAAGAGGGAGGGATCGGTGAAATATTCCGAAAGTTCTCTGCAGCGGCGCGCGTACAAAAGCGCTTGGTTGTAATCTCCGAGATAAAAGGAGGTAGAGGTGAGCTGTGCGCAGATCTTCGCCTCGTCTGCCCCTTGTGCTTCTTGAAGAGTCTCAGTCCCTCTAGAGAGGATCTCTTCCCACTTCTCTTCTTTAGCCAAGGTCTCAAATGCCTGAAAATAGGCATGAATCTTTGGTTCTTCTGCCCAACTGAAAAGAGAAAAAAGAAGGAAAAAAATGATTTGGAGCATCTGTTTGGCTTATTTTTCTTGCGATTCGGTCAGATGAAAATCTTTGATCTGAAGCTGGATGCTAGCCTTGTTGAGGAAAAGATTGATGTGGGGTGTAAAGGCGATTTGAAGCGGAATGTTTTTCCGCCGGATCTGATCGCGCCGGTCGGCTAGGCCGAACCCGATCCCTTCAAGCATCCTGTCTCCTTGCTCAAGGAAGAGTTTGAGATGGTACTTGCCGACGACTTTCGGAGGCCAAATTTGAGTAGAATCGCAGTAGAGAATGGGAGGGGGGTTCTCGTTGCCAAAGGGCTCGAGAAGACTAAGCGCTTCCATGAAGTCGAACGTAAGTTCTGTAAAGTTGATCTTGGCGTCGAGATAGAGTTTGGCGACTACATCTTGCTCTTTTAGCGCCCGATCGGCCATTTCGATGAATTTCTTTTTAAAGGTGGGGATGTTCTCTTCTTTGATCGTGAGTCCGGCGGCGTAGTCGTGGCCGCCATAATTGATCAGGAGCTCTTCATTCTCGCGGAGAACCGGAAGAAGGGGGAATTCGGGAATAGTTCGGATCGATCCTTTGCCGACCCCTTGTTCGATCGAGATGATGAGAGTGGGCCGGTTGTATTGCTTAGCAATCCGTGCAGAGATGATGGCGATGATGCCTGGATGCCATTTTTCTGAGTGGAGAACGATCGCTTTTTCTTGGAGGATCTCAGGATGTTGAAAAATATACTCTTCGATATCGTCTGAGGCGGCTCTCTCAATTTTTTGCCGCTCGAGATTGTGGAGGTCGAGCTCTTTTGCAAGCGCTTCTGCTTCAACGCTTTCTCGGATAAGGAGAAGTTCGACCCCTTTGATCGGGTCGGCGATCCGCCCCAAACTGTTGAGGCGGGGGGCGATTTTGGATGCGATATCGGAAGGAGAGAGGTCTCCTTGCTGCATCTCGCTGATTTCAAAAAGCTTGGCAAGTCCCATCCGCTTCATTTTTCTCATCTGTTTCAAACCATAGCGGACGAGGATTCTGTTTTCACCTTTGAGAGCTCCCATATCAGCGATCGTGCCGAGGGCGACCAGGTCGAGGTAGTTTTTTTGATCGATTTT
>CAYZHU010000072.1:0-8442 GCA_964477585.1 uncultured bacterium | reverse complement strand
AACGGAGTACGCGTCCTTAGCAGGGACGTGCCTTCGGCCGCTCAGCCATCTTTCCAGGAAAATAAGAGGAGATATTACGCAAATTGTCCGTTTTCAGCAATCTGTTTATTGAATAAAATAAAAATTTTCTCTATAAAGGTTTCCCTTTTTTAAGAGGTCTTTATGTCAGTCGGATTAGTGAGTAATCGGAATTTTGCAATTTTCCAAGATAGCCGCCCTATAGGAACGGTTATGAAAGACTTCTTTCGGAAGATCTGGAGTGTATTTAAACAGTCCATGATAGCTTGTTGGAAATGGCTGGAAAGAGGCTGCTGCTGCTGTCAAATAACGGTTAGTCGAGAAAAAGTAATGACTAACGAACAGATGAAAGAAAAGATTCAAGGGTTTTTAAAAGACGATTTCTGGGTGTTGGACTACATCCAGCAGAATTATCCTTGCAAAGCTTTCGTTGGAATCAAATTCAATAGAAAAATTATAAAAGGTCACTCCGATGCGGTTACACGACAATCGATCGACAGATTTAGCGAAGAGGCCGTTGCAGGTGTCGATCATCAGATAGGGGATAAAGGAGAGGTGCGTGTGAAAGTGCTTCTTGTGGAACGGCCAAATGAGGCAATCAGGAACTTAAAGATACATGAATTCCGTCAAACTCTTACAAGAAGGCGTGAAAACAATTACAATGAGACTTTAGGACATAATGAACAGTCTTTAGCGGAGGCAAAGGAACTTCTTAAAAAACCTATATCAGAAGTAGTGTCTTTTGGAGTTAACGAGGATTATATTCTGAGCTGACTATTCGATTTCGTAAGGCGGGGTAGTGAGCCGTTTGCCATTCAGAGCGTTCCAGTAGGTGGTCATTTGAGTGCCATCTGGGTTTTGGACGAGGATGCTATAAACCGGCAAAAAGATCTCTGTCGTTTTTCTGATGGCAAAGTCGTTGCCGAAGGCAGCTTTTGCGGTATTCTCGATTTGCGCAGGGCGGTATTTTTTCCTAACTCGGAGCGCGCGCTTTGTTGGTTTTGTCACAAGCCACTGTTCGAGTTTAGTTTCAGGAATCACCTGGAGTTTCGGATTTTGCAAATGAAGGCGAAATGTGTTGCCGCTCTGCACGATCAAACTTTTCTTGCGGCAACTGTCAATCCACGAGTCGAGGATGTTGTTTTCTATATTGAGGAATTTGGAAAGTCCATCTCGGTCGCAGGAGCCGCCGCGTGAGGCGAGGGCGTTGATCAATTTGAATTCTTGCCGATTGGCGTTAGAGGCGATGCAGTCGGTAAATCCATGGGTTGTTTCCCAAGTGCCCGTATTGATTACCATCTCTCCGTCGACTAGGCTCCAGAGAATGATCCCTTCTCCTGTCTTGTCATGAGCCCGTAAATACTTCACATCGAGGAGAAGGTAGGGAACAAATTTGAGCACCGGCTCCAAATAAACATGGTCGCTATCCTGCAAGAGTTCACGTCTATGAGCATCCATGATGCTCTCAGCAGAATAGCGTACCTCTAGGGTCTGAAAACTTCCTGAGCTAAGATAATCTTCTACTTTGGAACGGAAGCCGGGAAAATAAATCCAGGCCCAAAATCCTCCTAGGCCAAGGATCACGCATCCGATCAGAATTGTAACAAGCCTCATATTCATTCCTTTTAACGAAAAGGGAATTACGAGAAAATATTATTCTTTCATCGAAAGTAGGAATTCTGCATTCGACGCAGTTTTCTTCAACCTGGCGAGGAGAAGATTCATCGCATCGACTGGCGTGAGATCTGCAAGCCCTTGCCGTAAAAGATAGATCTTCTCGAGCTCGGCAGGATGGAAGAGAAGCTCCTCTTTCCGGGTGCCGCTCTTGATCAGGTCGATCGCTGGGAATATCCGTCTATCGGCCAATCTTCTATCGAGTACGAGTTCCATATTACCGGTTCCCTTGAACTCTTCGAAAATCACTTCATCCATTCGAGATCCTGTATCGATCAGCGCCGTTGCGATGATCGTGAGGGAGCCCCCTTGTTCGACGTTTCTAGCTGCGCCGAAGAAACGTTTCGGTTTATGGAGGGCGTTTGCGTCGACGCCTCCTGTGAGGATTTTACCTGAATGGGGTTGGACAGTATTGTAGGCGCGGGCAAGACGGGTGATGTTATCGAGAAGGATGACGACATCGTAGCCGCACTCAACAAGGCGTCGCGCCTTTTCAATCGCCATTTCAGCGATTTGGACGTGCCTTTCAGGCGGCTCGTCGAATGTAGAGGCGATCACTTCCCCTTTGACGGTCCGGATCATGTCGGTCACTTCTTCAGGCCGTTCATCGATCAAGAGGACCATCAACATCACTTCTGGGTTGTTCTTCTCAATGGCATTGGCGATGTTTTGCATCAGGACTGTTTTTCCTGACTTAGGAGGGGCGACGATGAGTCCCCGCTGCCCTTTTCCAATGGGGGAGGCGAGATCGAGGACCCGCATGGTGAGCCTGTCTCTTGAGGTCTCCATGACGAGCCGTTTATCGGGATAGAGGGGAGTGAGGTTTTCAAAAAGGACCCGGTCCCGAGTTTCTTCAAAGGTTTTCCCGTTGATCCGCTCCACTTTGAGCATCGCGAAATACTTTTCTTTGTCTTTGGGAGCTCGGATCGAGCCAAAGAGGGTATCCCCTTTTCTCAAGTCAAATCTTCGGATCTGGGCGGGGGAAACATAAATATCTTCGGCGGAGGGGAGGTAGTTGTAGTTGGGTGAGCGCAGAAAGCCAAAACCGTCGGGGAGTACTTCGAGTACGCCTTCTCCATAAAGGACCTCATTCGGCTTCTCGGAAATCGTTTTCACGATTTCAAACACAACGCCAGATTTGGTGAGCGATGCGGTGTGTTTCAAGCCGATATTGCGGGCGTAATTCTGCAGTTGGTCGATATTCATCCGCTGCAGGTCGGCGATTTTTGTGACTGCCTGGAACCCTGCATCAGGACGGTGTTCATGTTCCGTATTCTGTTGTTCCGTTTGCTGGCCTTGATGGTTCATGAAAAATTCCTTAGGTTTTTATGGATCCGTTGATTCAACTCGGTGACTTCGCGACGTAAGTCATCGAGTGAACCATTATTATAAATGGTGAAGTTTGCCTGAGCGGCTTTTTGATGAGGCTTTAATTGCCGGTTCATCCGTCGATCGTATTCCGTTTTTTGAAACTGCCCTTTTTCAAACCGCTTCCTCGCTACGGCTTCATCAGTAAACACAGCGACTACCACATCGTAAAACCCTTCGGCTCCAATTTCATAGAGGAGAGGAATTTCCACTACGAAGGAGGTGTATCCCCCTTTTTCGCATGCTTGCCGGTAATTCTCCTCGATTTTACGAAGGATCGCCGGGTGAAGCAGCTTTTCGAGCTGTTCGAGCCGCTTTGGCTCTCGAAAGACCTTATCAGCAATGATTCTACGGCTAATTTTCCCATCTTCCTGAATATCGGGGCCGAGGAGTTGAATGATTTGCTGACCAAGATTGGTATTTGGGTCAAGAAGCTCGTGTGAGAGCGCATCTGCACTCACTACGCAGGCCCCTAGTTCTTTGAAGAACTGGCAGACGGTACTTTTACCGCTTGCAACCCCACCTGTGATAGCAATTTTTATTAATTTTAACATTCTCCCCAATTTTTGCCAATAGAGATGTGAACTTCGATCGGGATATTCAACTGGAGGACCTGCTCCATCCGCTTCTTCACGATTTTTTCGAAAGAAACAAGCTCATCTTCAGGCACTTCAAAGATCAACTCATCGTGGATCTGCAAGATCATCTGCCCTTCAAGATTTTTCTCTAAAATATCTTTGTCAATCTCGATCATGGCCATCTTGATGAGGTCGGCCGCTGTCCCTTGCAAGGGGGTGTTCACCGCAAGTCTTTCAGCAGCAGCCCGGATCATCGGATTTTTATTGGTGATTTCCGGGATGGGGCGCTGGCGGCCAGTCAATGTCTTTGCCACTCCCGTTTTTCTCGCCTGCTCTTTGCACCATTCGAGATAATCGGAAACGCGCGGGTATCTTTCAAAATATTTCTTGATAAACTCAGAGGCTTCCCTTTGGGAAATATGGAGCTGCTGCGAAAGGCCGAATGGCCCCTGCCCATATACAATGCCGAAATTGACTGCTTTGGCTGCGTCTCTCATTTCAGCCGTTACCTCTTTTTCGGGAACGCCAAAGACGAGAGAGGCGGTGTGTGTGTGGATATCTCTTCCGCCTTGAAATGCTCTGACAAGCTCCTCATCTTCGCTGAAATGGGCCAAAATCCTCAGTTCGATTTGGGAATAATCGGCCCCAATGAAACTCCATCCTTTCTTCTGCGGCTTAAAACAGGCGCGGATAGCGATCCCCTCTTTTGAGCGGATCGGGATGTTCTGCAAATTAGGGTCTTGGCAGGAGAGCCTTCCGGTCGCCGTGACCGATTGATTGAAGGTGCAATGGATCCTCCCTGTTTCAGAATTGACCGATTTGGGGAGCGCTTCTATGTAGGTAGAGCGGAGTTTTTCCAAGGTGCGGTAATCAAGGATATGTTTTGCCACCGGATGTTCCTCGGCGAGCGCTTCCAAAACATCGGCTGCTGTCGACCCTTTTTTACCTGGCGCTTTGATCCCCATTTTTTCAAATAAGACTTCGCCGAGCTGTTTTGGAGAATTGAGGTTGAACTCTTCTCCTGCTTCCCGGAAAATTTTCTGTCTGGCCTTTTCTAAATCGATAGCCAATTCGTCTCCGAGCGATTTCAGCTGATCGACATCGAGATAGATCCCCCTTTCTTCCATTTTGGCTAAGATGGGAAGGAGCGGCAATTCCACATCGTAAAAAAGGCGTTCGAGCTTTTTTTCCTCTAGCGCTTCTTGAAAAAGCTCTTTGAGTCTTGTTGTGTAATCGATATCTTCGCAACAATAGTCTTTGACTTTTTCGATTGGGACATCCCGCATCGAAATTTCCGATTTCCCTTTTCCGATCAAGCTTTCAATAGGGATTTTCACCCGTTTGAATTTTTCAAGGGCCAGCTCATCCAAGTTATGCTTTTTGCTCTGCGCTTCTAAAAGATAGGAGGCCAATATCGTATCAAAAACGATGTGTTTGAGCTGGATTCCCAGGTTGTTCAAAACGTGAAAATCGTATTTCAGGTTGTGTCCGTAAAAATTTCCCTGTTCTAAGAAAGGCTTCAATAAGGAAAGAGCTTTTTTTTCTCCAAGTACCCCATTCATCGGCACATACCACGCCTCTCCCGGCTCGTAGCAAAAGCCAATACCCACTAATTCTGCCTCATGGGGATTGATGGTTGTCGTTTCTGTATCTAGCCCCACCTCTTTTTGCTTCGAGAGGAGTTCGATGAGCATCTCCAGCTCTTTTTCTTCATCGATCAATTGGTAATTGTGCTTGTTAGCGTAGCGAGGTTTTTCTTGGGAAACCTCTTTTTCCCGGATCAAAGACTTGAAATCCATCTCGTGGAAAAAATCGATCAACTTCTGTGGATTTCCCTGCTTGAGGCGGTAGAAGTCGAGCTCGTGAGGGATTTCGACTTGCGTCACTAAAGTGGCGAGTTCTCGGCTCATCAAGGCTTCTTTTTTCTGCGTCCTGAGCACTTCCTGTTTTTTTTCTCCCTTCACTTTTTCTGGATGGGCCAAAATATTGTCGAGCGTCCCAAATTCTTGCAGGAGGGATGATGCTGTTTTAGGGCCAAATCCTTCCATCCCTGGAATGTTGTCGGAGGCGTCTCCTACGATCGCTAAGTAATCGAGCATCTGGTCGGGCCTTACTCCAAACAGTTCCTTTACTTTCTCTGCATTGACTAAAAGGTTGTCTTTATGGGCATGGAGCAGAAAGATGTGGTCATTTACGAGCTGCATCATATCTTTATCGCTGGTGCATAAAAAGACCTCCGCCCCTTTTTTTTCGGCCCAAAGGGCGATGCTCGCCATCGTATCGTCTGCCTCTACTCCTTCGATGCAAAGATGGGGGATTCCGGCAAGTTCGCAGTATTGGTAGGCCCATTCAAACTGGGGGAAAAGATCTTCTGGGGCTCCCTTTCGGTGCATCTTGTATTCGGCGTAGACCGCCTGCCTCGATTTTTTGTTGTCGGGACCATCGAAGACGCAGACAAAGTACTCGGGAGAAAAATCTTTCATCAATTTGAGAAGAGAGCGGATGAATCCAAAGAGGGCGTTGGTCGATTGCCCTTTTGGGTTCATCATCGATCCGATCGCATAATAGGACCGGAATAAGAAATTAACAGCGTCGATAATGTAAATTTTATCCATCACGGTCTATACAAATAAGCGATTTGGTCTCGCAATTTGGGCCCTCCCATATCGATTGTATGTTCAATCTTCCCTGAGAAAAGAGGCGACTGGCTAGTGAGGGCATTGAGCCAAGCATTTTTCGTATCGAGCTGGACGACTACGTAGGACTTGGCGGAATCGATGTTGGCCGCTTGTAAGACGGCGAGAAGAGCGTCATCTCGACTGGCATTGATGAAGTCGACATATCCATACTCCTGCGCCTTGACCGGATCGTAGACTTGCGCTCCATATTTTTCGATCAAAAGGGTTTTATTCATTTTTGGCCGAGAGGCTGCGACGAGATCGACAAATTGATTGTAGTAATAAGCGGTCACTGCTTTTAACGAATCATCTTCCCCTTCTTTCCAGGGACGAAGCGGACTCATCATGTCTTTGTCGAGACCCTCGGTCAAGGTCCTCGATTTGACGCCGATTTTTGTCATCGCCTCATAGACGTTAAAGAAGGGACCGACAATAACCCCGACTGAGCCGATGATGCTGGCAGGGCCTGCATAGATATGGTCAGCGGCGCAAGAGATATACATCCCGCCAGATGCGCAGAGACCGTCGACATAGGCGATGATCGGGACTTTGTAGCGCGCCTTGTAATGCATCAACATCCGGTAGATGTTGTCCGAGTCGACCACCGCGCCGCCCGGTGTATTGAGGCAAAGGAGGATTCCTTTGACCCGATCATTTTTCAGAACGCCGGTGCGCGAATCGAGAAGAATGTTTTGGACCACATTGGTATCTAGAATTTTTGGCTCCCCGATTACACCTTCAATATTGAGCTGTAGAATCACGGGCGATGTAAGGTCGATCCCATCCCGGCTCCCGTTCGCGTCGGGGAGGTAAGTAATTGTCGTTTTTTCTTGAATATTGGTCGTTGAAGAGAGAAGGGAATAGGCGGAGCTGAAAGCCGCAAATCCTAACAAGATGCCGATGATTCCAAAAAACATCCGGCAAAATGATTTGAGAGCTGCGACAAAAACAGATTCTCTTTGAATTTCCATGGATTCCTCATGATTCTTATTTAACTATATCTGAAGACGCGATGGAGATCAAATTCAAATGGCTTCGGAGGGGTAGCGGGGAGTTTGGAATAATTCAAGAAAGGCCATCCAACCCATCAGGATAAAAGCTCCGAATAAATACCAGGGGATTTCTACACCCCAAACAAGGCCCATCAAAATCAGGAATTGCAGGGCGGTCGTGATCTTGCCCCACCGGATTGAGCGGAAGACGATTGTTTTCCAGCGCCCCATAGCGATTAGCAGAAAACCGTAGAGGCAGAGAAAGAAATCGCGGGAAAGCATCGCCGCCATTTCCCAGGGGGCCATTTTCCCCTCGAGAAAAAGGGCGCTCATTGCAAAGTAAACAAAAAATTTATCCATTGCTGGGTCGAGGATCGTCCCAAAGCGGCTGACCGATCGGCTGCGGCGGGCGAGGTAGCCATCGATGCTGTCGGTGATCATGGCAAGAAGGATCGCAAGGATCCGGATAGAAGGATTCTCGATCAAAAATAAAAACGCTAGGGGAGCCCGAATGAAGGAAAGACTATTGGAGATGGTTATCATTTGGTGAAGAAGTGGCTGATTCGGAAACCTTTTTCTTCTTTTTATACCAAAAAAGGGCAATTATCAACACCAGAAAGGCGCCAAAGAGGAAAATATTGAACGTTTTCAGAGTGGTAAGGAGTACTTGATAATTCTTCCCGACCATGTAGGCTAGGGTAAATAAAATTGTATTTGATGTCAGGCAAGCGATCCCATCGCTTAAAAGAAATTTGGGAAAGGGCATTTTTCCGAGCCCAGCGGTTAGGAATAGAGCGTTTCTGACTCCAAAGGGGATGAACCTGCCAACTAAAAGAGTCCAAAACCCGTATTTTTCATAGTATTGATGAATCTGATCAATTTTTTTTGGGTCGAAAGTCTTAGCAAACCAGCGGATATTCCAAAGTTTCGGCCCTAGTTTCCGCCCGATCCAATAGCAGCACCAATCGGAGATATAGCAGCCGAGGAAGACCCCGAGAAATAATTTTTCTGTATTTTCCGGCACGACGGTAGCAGCGAGGACTGCGCTCAGGATAATCATCAAATCTTCGCTGATTGGGACATTGATCCCAGCGAGCATGAGCGCCCAAAAGACAATCCAGTGTGCATATTGTG
>CAYZHU010000071.1:0-8523 GCA_964477585.1 uncultured bacterium | reverse complement strand
AAACAGTTATTTCTATGAGAATGGCTATTTTTAAAGAATGGCCCTATTTTTATGCCGGAGATACAAAATCAGAGATTGAATATATTACTCCCTATAAGGAGAGTCTGGGCAGCTGTCTGGCGATAGCCAAGGAAGAGAAAAGGATCATAGGTCTTGTTACGGGGATTCCCTTAGGAGAAATGGATGATTTCTTTACAGCTCCTTTTAAGGAGGCTTCGCTTCCTATTTCATCTACTTACTATCTTGGAGAAATCCTGCTTTTGAAAGAATTTCGCGGGCGGGGAGTAGGATACGAAATGTACAAGAGTTTTGAAAATAAGATCAGAGAATGGCGCAAGTTTACCCAGATTGCGATTCTTCGCCTGCGATATGAGAAGGACGACCCTAAGAAGCCTAAAGATTCTAAACCTTTAGAGGAGTTCTGGACTCGGCTAGGTTACGTGGAGAAACCGAACTTATTCCTCAATATCCCCTATCAAGAAATCGGTCAAACGGGCAAGACGAATCATTCTTTTTTCTATTCATTGAAAGAGGTATAAACGTATGTTAGTAAAAGCTTCTCATCATCAACGCCATCTCATCAAATGTTCATTGACAGATCGTTTTGTGCTCCGTGTTCCTGTCTCAGTAGTATTTTTTTATCGGCAAAAAATCCCTTCTGAATTGATCATTGAGAGTTTACAAAAGGTCCTTGCCGATTTTCCTGTATTTGCTGGAACTATTCTTTTCCAAGAAAATGAACTATTCATCGATTGCAATAATCAAGGGGTGCGTTTAAAAATTGTCGAGTCATCCCGCAACTTGATGAAGGATTTTTCGAAAACAAACTACACAGATCCGATCGATCCCAAAAATGGACCTGTTTTAACAATTCAGCTCAACTATTACGCAGACGGCATGGCGATTGGCTACACCTGGAATCACACAGTTGGGGACATGGCCACCTTCATGGAGTTTCTTAAGGCCCTTTCGGCCTGCGCCAAGAGGCAATCCTACACCCTCCCTCTCATTCTCAAAGATCGAAATGAACAAATCAAATTGAAAGAAGAGAGCTCCAATTATCGATTGAAACGTATTGAACTGATTGATTTTTTCCATCTATTCAAAGAGGCGATCACTCCCAAAAAAATTGCCTATATCTATTTTACTCCCGAAGAGATCAATCTCCTTCGAGACACACTGAGCAACGATCTTGGATACAAAATCTCCCGCAATGACGCTCTATGCGCCCATCTCTTCGATACTCTTTCGCAAATCCGCTCTGGGAGGAAAAATGCGACGATCGTCATTAATTTTCGCTCCCGGCTCAATATGCACCCCAATATATTGGGTAATTTCGTGGACACGGCATCCGTTCAGCTTGAAAAATCACAGTCTCTCACAACCATTGCGGGCATGATTCATCGCGCTGTAAAGAATTATCAATTTGACTACACGGATCTTTCTGAATTTATCCGAAAAGTAGGCGGACCGAAAAAGATCAATCGGATCATCCCAAAAGTGCTTTTACCGCAGGAAAAAAATCTTTTGATTACAAGTTGGGCAAATTTTAATGTCTACTCGATCGATTTCGGCATCGAGGCTCCCTTTTTATTTCTCCCGGTAGGAAAATCTCCATTACCTTGGGTGTCAAATATAGTCGAAGGGCTTAACAATCAAGGACTTTTAGTGACTTTAATGCTTCCATCTTCTGCAACTAAGAGACTCTTAGATCCAGCAAATTTACAATATCTGCACCAATTCCGCTCTAAGCAAGAGACCCTGCTTCCAGAGGAGCAGCTTCTGTTTAATTAAAATAATTTTAATATAAAATAGAGTTATTGATATCATTTGTGAGATAATGTTATATTATTACAAATTGAGATTAAATTTATGAGTTCTGTTGCTTCGAAAACGCTATTCGATACTTTTCTTGCAGACCCGTTAGGGTTGATAATGACTTATTCTGGAAATGATGAAGAAATGAAAACGATAGCTGCTATTTTCCGAAATGGGAAAATTGCAATACAAAACGCAAATGGGGCGCTTTACAACAATTTCCAAAATCAGCCAGCTACTTTCATGGCAAGAATCAGAAACAGAGTTGAACTTGATAACCCTGATAGATATGGGGAAGTTTCAGAAAGTTATTCAATCAAATTACAAATATTAAAGGAACGAGCGATAAGATGTCTTTCGCAAAATAAATTGTTGATGCATAGATTTTGGGCGCCAGTTTTGAAAGCTCGGCAGATCGGGGAGCTTTCTTATCATGAGTGGAATGAGTTAGGGAGGCTCCAAGCTGAAGAACTTCCGCGAAATGAATTATTCATGCGGGATATTTGGGCGCCAGTATTGAAAGCTCGGCAGATCGGGGAGCTTTCTTTTCCTGAACGGGATGAATTGGAATGGCGTCTTCAAGAAAGAAGGGATCGAGATCTAGTTGCTTTCGCTCAAAGATTGAGTCAACATTGCCCATTCATTAGTACTTTCTTATATCAAATCAAAAATCTGCCGGTAGCAATCAAGGCCGAACGGCTAAGATCTTGGATGATAACTGATGAAATTAAAGTACAACTAGCAGGAATCGGATTTAATCAGCAAATCCAGCAAGTATTTAACGAAGGTTGCCCCCCTGAGGCTGCTTTTTATCTTGCGCCTGCGTTTGGACAATTTGGCGGCTATTTAGCGATCATGCTTAGCTCCTTATACGAGATAGGCGATGTGGCGGGAATTGTGTATTTGCTTTCGCTCGATAAATCTGCGCCGATGAGATTTACAGCTGCAAAAAGTTTACTTGAATTGACTCTTAATCGGGGCGATTTACCGATGTTTTTGAAGTTGAGAGAAAGCAATGTATTTGCAGATTTAGATCAAATTAACATAGAAACAGATCATTTTAATTTAACACACCCTGATCCTGGAATAATAGCTGTTTTAGAAGTCGCAATTGAGCTGCCGTCTGTTGGGATTATTTTTTTGTTGACTCTTCTTTCTTTAGGCGTCTTTAATCGAGAGTGGGAGAGTGCCGGAAAGCTTTTAGATCATCCAAAAGCAGAGGAATTCTCTACTAAGCCGCTACCTGCGGTTTTTCGAGCCAATTTAATTTCGGCCCTCGATCAATTGCGTGATATCTGCGAAAAGGAAAATCAAGCAGATTTGGCTTTGAGATTTCAAGACATCATTGATCTGCGCACCGGACAAGGCCTGTAACGATTACTCTTGGGACTTGGGCCTGGGCTGGATTTTGATTTTTTTGATGGAACGCTCGTTCGAGGAAAGAACCTCTAGATCAAAATCGTCATGAGATAGCTTCCAGCCTTTGCTCGGAATCGTGCCCGCACAGTGGAAAACATAACCGCCAATCGTCTCATATTCAGGATTCTCAGGGATGGAAATCCCCAGCTGCTCTGAAATGTCGTTGATGCTCATCTTCGCATCCACAACCCATCCGCCTGTAGGAAGCTCCCAAAAGTCGCGCTGCTCTCCAATGTCGTATTCGTCTTCAATTTCTCCCACGAGCTCTTCGAGGATATCCTCGATCGTCACAATCCCTTCCGTCCCTCCATATTCGTCTACAATGATCGCCATGTGCATCTGCTTGTTCCTAAATTCCTGAAGAACTAGTGAGATTTTTTTATTTTCAGGCGCATAGAGGACCGGTTTCGCGATGGTTTCGATCGGGTCGTTCAGGTCTTGTTCGGGAGCGGCATAGCAGCGGAGGAGGTCTTTATAGAGAGCGACTCCGATGATCTGATCGAGTGTCTCCCGATAAATGGGGATCCGGCTATACCCTTCAGTGGCAAAGAGGCGGGCCGCCTCCCGGATCGGGGTCTCGGCAGTAAGGCTAAAAACATCGACGCGGGGAACCATGATCTCTTTGGCTACACGCTCTTTGAAATTGACGAACGAAGTGATCAGTTTCTGGTCGGATGCGTCAAGATGGGCTTGCAGCTCCGATTCCCGGATGATTTCCCTGATTTTGGATTTATCAGTTATAATTTCCCCTATATCTTCTTCATGAGGGACTCGTCTGTGCAAAGATCGGGTGAGCTGGAGGAGTAGGCCCACAAGAGGAAATAGGATGATGAGGTAGATCGAGGCGAATGGCGCTGCCATCTTGAAGAGAGGACGGCTCCAGAGATGGGCGAGAAGACGAAAGAGAAAATCAAGAATAAAAGAGATCGCAATGATCACTCCTGCCAAGAGGAGGAGGGGGGGCCAATCGTGGGATGTAGGCACTTCATAAAAGATCTTGTGGAGTTGGGGGATGGTAGTAAGTAAGTAGAAAAAAGTGGAGATGGCATAGAGGAGTTCATAGATATGTTTGCTCAGCGAGATGCAAAAGTAGAGGTTCTCCCATTCGTTTTTAGCAAAAAAACGCTTCATGAGAGGACGGAAAAAGAAAAGGGGGCCGTCAGATGAGCGGAAGAGCTCTTTGGACTTGAATTTGCCAAGTCGAAGAAGGGCTGTGCTACAGATGGTTAAGACAAGAGATCCAAATAGAAACAGAAGGGGGAGAAAGGAACTTTCTAAAAAAAAGGCGCTCATTGGAGGTAGATATTTTGGTTCTTAAGATGTTGCATACACCTTTTTTCCATTTTGCGCATAGCCCTTCTTTTAACGGGTTCTAAGTCGTCATAGCCAACCAGATGGAGTATCCCATGGATCATGTAAAGAGTTGTCTCTTGAAAAGGGTCGAGATTCTTTTTTTTCGCATATTTGATTGCAGTGGCGGGACAGACAAAGATTTCGCCTAAATGATCCTTATCGATCGGAAATGAGATGCAGTCTGTAGGAGTGGGATCTTCAAAAAATTGATCGTGCAGATCGCAGATCTTTTTTTCTGTTACGAAGTAGATCCCTATTTCTTTAAAGGGAACTCTAAGATAGGAAAGCACTTCGCTAACCAGGCTTTTTACAGCCTGGCTTGCTAGTTTTAGATCTTTCTGTCTGTTGTAGACCGAAATTTTAGACTGTGGAGGGTGTTTTGGGGAGGCCGGTAACCCTTTTGGATTTCCCTTCTTCCCATCTGCCCAATTTGCGGAGGACGTCAACTCTTTCATAGCGCTTCAATACATTCCGCTTTTTTCCACCTTTATTGCTCTTTCCGTAGCTATTGTGCCTGGTCATTATACCCTCCCAATTTTTGGAATGAATCGGTTAGGTGTAGCTTCAGCAACAACGGGATTGGGATGTGCCTTATAGCCAAGCTCCAAATTGTCTCTTTTAGGGCCGGTTTTAGCGCCAGGAAGGGTCGGTCTGCGGCGAGAGACATTCCGCTTTTTTCCCTGTTTACTGATTCGTGTCATCGGAAAAACTCCATCTATCAAATGAGTGCAAATTATAAAGAATCTGCTTCTATCTGGCAACGGTAAATATTTTTCTATAGAGATCGGCCGCTTTTCTGCGAGGAGAAGGGGCTCTAGAATAGGAAGAAGATTCCCTTTTTTCCGATTCTTCTTCTGAATCGGAGGAATCGGCATCGATCTTATCGAATGATTCGTGACCTCTTGATTCAGAGGGTTCTTTTTCTGTTTCAGGGGGATCTACGTCGAGTTCTCTCTCCGTAAGTAATTCATAATTAGGAGTATCGGAGAATTCAGGAAATTCGACTAGAGGCCCATTAGGAGCTTCTATTTCCTGATTTGTTGGAGATGTAGTTTCGTTTCTGTCTGTAATTATCATCTCTATATATTATAATTAATATCGATATTTATTATCTAGCTTCAATTAGATAATTTGCTTTTTTATATGCGTCAAAGCGGAGAGATGAGAGTGTTTTTTTAGAAGGTGTGGTGAGATCCTCGAATTCATAGATGATCCGAAGGGGAGTATCGAGAAAAAGGGGGGTGGGGCAGAGATTGAAGGCGAGCGTAGCGCCATTGACGTTCTTTTTCGATTTCGAAATGGCTATCCAGTCGGTAGAGACCTCATCCGCTGCTGCGTGCGGCAAGAAGCTAGATTCGGGTAGCTTCCAGAGCAGGTCGTCAACAAACTGTTGAGATTTAATATCTTCGACAAGGAGAAGGAGTTTTTCTTTTTTTTCAAAATGGCCTTGCGCCGTCTCGACTATCCGCCTCAATTTCGTCGCATTGTCCATCACCTGGAAGAAGACGATTCTGGTTTCAAAATTCATCGGAGGCTGGCTTATCGGAGTTTTCAGGTACGATCATGCCGCAGGAGACGATGAATTTGATTGTCTCTTCGTTGGACATCTCCACTTTGTGGATATCTTTTTTGGGATAGAGGACGAGAAAGCCGGAGATCGGGTGAGGCGCTGTCGGGATAAAAACGGAAATCAATGGCTCTGAATTTTTCTTTTGACATTCTGGAAGGACTTCCCCTGCATGGAGGCCCATGCAGTAGCGGTTTTTGCAAGGAAAAGGGACCATAACCGGCTCTTTAAACGCTTTTTTTCCATCAGTGGAAAAAAGAGCGGAAAAGATTTCTCGGCTCACTCGGTAGATCGTCTTCACAATGGGGATGTGTGCGATGATCTTCTCTCCCCAGCCGAATAGGTTTTTCACGATGAGTAGCTGGGTGATAAATCCCAAAAATAGGATAAAAAGGCAAAGGAAGATCAGGGCCAAAAGCCTGGACAAAAAAAGGATGAATTCTTGCGGGAGATGGGGGATGAATTGCTTAACAAGAGGCCCCACGATGTTGACAAAAGGGGTGGAAAAAAAGTCGAAAAGAAAAATGATGACCATCATAGTTAGAGCAACTGGCAGTAAAAGGATGAGGCCAGTGAGGAGATATTTCTTAACCATCTTTTTTTCCTTTCGGCAAAATGACGCCGCATGAAACGACATATTTCACTGCGTCTTCGCTACGGATATCGAGATAAATAAGCTCCGATTTTTTGCTCATTACAAGAAAACCGGTTGCAGGATTAGGAGTCGCTGGGATAAAGACGGAGACCATTTCTTCTTGGACCGCTTCGCTACAGGTTTTCGGGGAATCTCTGGAGATCAGGCCGATGCTATAGGCTCCCGAATACGGGAAGGGGACCATCACGCATTGCTTGAATGAATTTTTGTCTTTTCCGAAGAGGGAAACCACGATCTCTTTAGATGTTTTATACACTTTATTCACTAGCGGGATCCGATGGAGGAGCCGATCGCCCATCTTGATCACTTGGTAGAAGAAGAATCTCCTTGCGACAAACCCAATGAAAAGGGTGATGAGAAATAGGGTGATCAAAATCGTGATTTGACTGATTGTCCTGATGATCTGTTCAGAAGAGATGATCCAGAGAGGAGGGATCGGGAGGCGGGTTAAGAGAGCGATAACGATCCCCATAAATGGGTTGGTAAGCAGCCTTACGAAGAAGTCGACCATCCAAATGGTAACTGCTAGAGGAAGAAGGGTAACAAGGCCTGTAAAAAAGTATTTTCGCATGAGCATAGGATGTCAACCGTCCCATTATTACTCAAGGCAAAAACGGTAGGGGAGCAGAGCATCAGGGCCGGCGTAATCTATGCCGATGCGGGGGGAGGCGACAATTTTTGCCGCCTCTTTTTTTTCTTTGCTGATCCAGAGAAGAGAGGTGTTTAAGGGCGTCCGGTTCTGCTTTAGCGTGATTCCTAGTGCCTGTGTGAGTGTCCCGGGGCCATTTGCAAGCGGTTTTTTTCCTCTTCTCTTCAACATCGTTTCGATTCCGTGAGTGGGGCGGATGGCCCGAATGAGGACGCCTTGGGGGATCTCTTTTTCGCCTGTTATGATGTTGAGCAGATGATGGACTCCGTAGCAAAGATAGACGTAGGCGACTCCTCCTTCGCTGTACATCACTTCGGTGCGGGGAGTGCGCCGGTTGTTATAGCAGTGGGAGGCTCGGTCATGAATGCCTGTGTAGGCTTCTGTTTCGATGATGATCCCGCCGGTGAGTTCTCCCTTGATTTGGGTAAAGAGAGAACGTCCGAGAAGGTCTTTTGCAACGATGAGCACATCCTCTCGAAAATAAGAAATAGGTAAAGACTTCATTTTTTATTTGAGACTATTGACCATTCGCTCTGTCGAAGGTTGAAGTCGATCCGGTCGAGGCGGACCGAGATTTGTTGTCCGGGGGTGAAAGTTCTTCCGGTGCGGGCTCCGCGGAAGGTCATTCGAGTCGGGTTAAACTCAAAGTAGTCATTGCCGATTTCAGAAACGTGGATCGATCCTTCGAGGTCAAATTGGGGCACTTCAAATAGGATAGCGAACGGTTTGATCTTGGTGATGACGGCGGGATAGACGCGGGTTGGATCCTCAGCAAAATGGGTTCCTGCTAGGCGGAGTTTCTTGAGGAGGGTGACCGAGCTTTCAGCGCGGAAAGAGATCCTCTCTTTTTCTGAACAGGCAGTAGCCACCTGGTCAATATCTGCCTCTTCGGGAAGCTCGTTGAAGAGGAGCCTTTGGATGATCAGGTCGGTATATCTCCGGATCGGGCTTGTGAAATGGCAGTAGTGTTCGAGAGCAAGACCGTAATGGCCGAGATTTTCGGTCGAGTAACAGGCGAGTTTCATGCTCCTGATGAAACTGACCGACAGTTGCGGCAGAAGA
>CAYZHU010000070.1:0-8529 GCA_964477585.1 uncultured bacterium | reverse complement strand
AACTTAGAAGTCGCATGCCTCTCCAAACAAAGAACGGCATCTTCTCGACCCATGCCGCACCCATCATCTTCCACTTTGATCCAATGATGGCCTCCCAAATGGATCTCAACCAGAACCCTCTCTGCTCCAGCATCCAAACTATTTTCTACCAATTCCTTGATGATCGAAGCGGGATTTTCGACCACTTCTCCTGCAGCGATTTGGTTGATAACAGAACTTTTAAGTCTTTGAATCTTCAAATGTAAAGCCGCTTTACATTGGTTTTTTTCTATCGTGTTGCATCTTGCCACAAACCTTATAACAGAAATCCTCCTCTCAGGTATACTTCTCTCTATGCGTTGGATCTTTTTTTTATTTTCTTCCTTTCCTCTTTTTGCAGCCTACATCGGGAATCCTGCCGATCCTGCCCTGATGAATACTGGCATTTTTTCCACAAGCTATCCCTTCGTGAAATTTACGACCGGCTATATCGGCGACTACATTTCCGATAAAAGGTATGTGACCCATCAGATTGAACCCGATTTCAACCCCAACGATGCATTCCGCCATTTTGGACTCCATTCGCAGCTTGCCACCGTTTCCATGATCTTGATTGGCCGCTTGGAAATTTTCGGCTCAGCTGGAGGCTCAAAAGAACATGCGCAATTCCGAAAAAACATGAGCGTTGCCGATCTAACGCAACTCGCCACCGATTTTCAAAGCAATTACCATTTTTCTTGGAACGTTGGGAGCAAGGCGGTCCTTCTTCAGTGGGGTCAAACATTTTTCAGCGCCGATTTTACCTATTTTGCCATGCCCTCCTCTTCCAAATCTTTCTTTAGGTTCTTCAATCGGCTCAATCTCCCTCTTGATCTGGAGAAGCAGAAAATCTCTTTAAGGGAATGGCAAGTAAGTACGGCTCTCTCGTCCCGCTTTTTCTTTCTCACGCCCTATTTAGGGATCACCTATCTACATTCCCGTCTCCATGTTGCTTCAGGCCCGGAAACTCCTTCCATTAACTACTACAACGAAAAGAAATTCGGATACTTTTACGGCTTAACAGTTTCCCTTACAGGCCGCTTCCACATCAATCTAGAAAGACGAGTACGCGACGAATTTGCCTACGGTTTTTCCACAATTGCTGTATTCTAAGGTTAACTATGGAAGAGCATCCACAAGCACGGAAGATTATCGAAACATTGGCAAAAGCGGGCTTTATCGCCTATTATGCAGGGGGCTGGGTCAGAGACTTTCTCCTGAATCATCCGTCCGATGATATCGATATCGCGACCAATGCCCCGCCCGAGACCATCCAGGCCCTTTTTCCCCACACTGTTCCGATCGGGATCTCTTTTGGGATCATCCTTGTGATCTTAGACGGCCGCCAATATGAAGTCGCCACCTTCCGTCAAGATCTCGATTATAAAGATGGGAGAAGACCCAATCGGATCGAGTTCACAACGGCAGTCGAAGATGCAAAACGGCGCGATTTCACGATCAATGGGATGTTTTACGATCCGATTAAAGAGGAAATCTTCGATTATGTAAGAGGGAGGGAAGATCTAGATGCCAAGATCATCCGAGCCATTGGGAATCCTCACGAACGGATCAAGGAAGACCGCCTCCGAATGATCCGAGCGGTCCGTCTCGCCTGCCGTTTTGGCTTCGAAATCGAACCTCTAACAGTCGCTGCGATCCGATCTCATGCAAATGAGCTCTTTCCAGCTGTAGCAATTGAACGGATATGGCAAGAATTTACCAAAGGGCACGTATTTGGAAAACTGCGCCCCATGCTGATCCAACTACACGATTTCGGTCTTCTTGGAACCATCTTTCCACCCCTTAAAGACCTCCCTCTTTTTGAAATTGAAGAGAGGCTCCATCCGATTAAAGATTATCCATTAAAGGCGCCTGTCATCGCCTCTTTGCTCCCTCTTTTCCCAGACTGGAAACTAGAAGAACAACTGCAACTTTGCAAAAAGCTCAAACTTCCCAATCTCGACCAACAATTTGTCTCGTTCCTCTTTCGCGCTAAAGAGCTCATCCACGAGACACGTCCTATCGAATTCGTAGAATGGGCCTATTTTTACGCCAATCACTTTTCTACTATCACCCTGCAAATCATCGCCTCTCACCTCGATCCTCGCAAACAATCGGCCTTTTTCAAAGAACATGAAGAACGGCTTTTGTTTTTAGAACGATCGATTCAACGGATCAGGCGGCATGACCCGGTGGTGAAATCAGGAGATTTGATGAAAGAGGGGATTGAGCCTGGAAAAACGATGGGTCTTCTTTTGGGTGAAGCAGACGATATTTCGATCAATGAACAGCTCGATGAGCCGAGTCCTATCATTGAACGGCTGAAACAGCTCCCAATCTGGCCTAGGCAGTAGGAGCTGCCAATCTAAGTTGCAGTTGAGAAATTTTATGTTGAAGACGATCAAGCTCTAAAAGAATTTCTTGAAGAGTTTTTTGTTTTAATAACTTACCTATATCTACCAACTCTATATCGTCCTTTTTCGGCCTTAAAAAAACCGAAGGAACATCGCAATGGGTAATCGTTACTTCAGAAAGATATTTTTTCACAACTTGAGCGCATTTTCGCGTTGCATATTCAGGAAATAATTGCGCTGTCCATCTCCATACCCAGCGTTTATTCCAACCTAAACAATCTTCAACCTCTCTTGAAAATTTTAATATGTCGTAAGAAACCTTTGACTTCTCATTATAATAATAAATCGCCACTAGATCATCTAGCTTATATAGACGGTCATTTCTACCGTTCTTAATTCCAGAATCCCAGGCAAATTGTTTAAGAGCACTTAATTCGTTCATATTTCACCAAAAATGTTTGTTAATTATAACAAATAAAACAAAAATAAACCATGATTAAAAATAAAGAATGGTTTATGTCAAAAATCAAATGGAAATTTGCAAGCCGCAGCCGCTGCCATTAAAAGATTTAGATTGGGGCAGTCTCGTCCCTTGGATCGGCTCTGCTAGAGAAGCGCTCGCCCGTTTTGATGAACATGTAAGAAAAATTCCTTCAGCTCAATTAGATATTTTAAAATGGGAAGAATCGATTGCCTCTTTACGGGGGCAAAACATCAAAACTTCATTAGAAGAGGTATTAAAATTTAATATTGAAAAGGCGGCTGAAGAAAATCGAACTCCTATTTTAAAAAAAATAATCTCTACAAAAAAAGGTTTGGATTTTGCGATCCGATGGGCCAAGAAAAACCCTTTAAACATTCAATTTTTTTGTAAGCTTCATGCGATTATCAAGCAAGATGGGCCTAATCCAAAAGAGATCGGCAGGATCCGTCAAAAACAAAATTGGATTGGTCCCCTAGGAGGCTCGATCGATGAGGGGTATTTCTTCCCTCCCGAGGCTAAAAAAATAGTTCCTTATCTCAATTCCTTGAATCGATATTATCGGAAAAAAGAGAAAGATCCTCTTGTGCAGATTGCCATTTACTTTGCCCAGTTTTTGATCATCCATCCTTTTATGGATGGAAATGGGCGGGTTGCAAGGATCTTTATTCCAGTCGCTTTGAAAAAAAAGGGGCTTCTTTCAAAACCATTCCTTTTCTTAAGCGACTATTTTGAAACGCACCGGCTCCAATATGTACAAAAACTTTTTTACATTTCTGAAAAAGGGGCGTGGGAAGATTGGATTATTTTCTTCCTCCAAGGAGTGATAGTCTCTAGCCTTGCGTTTCTCCGCAAGTGCCGCATCTCTTCATTTTAGAAGCAGCAGTTTTCTTTCTTTTTGTTTTTTTCACAGTTTTTCTTGCTGGCGCTTTTTTCTTCGCAGCTCTTTTTTTCTTACGAACAGCCATGGTCCCTCCGGTTAAATATTTCTCTATGCATTGCAACAAAAGCTGTTTTATTTCAACTCAATCTTGAGAGGAATGTAAGGGATCTTAAATTCCCAGGTAATAGAAATGGTAACAATATCTTCTCCTCCAGATGAATAAAGCTTCATTTCTCTTCCATTCCACAAAATTGCTTTTTGGTCTTTTTCAGTTTCGCCACAATAATACAAATCTGAGTCTGTGATTTCTTTGATCATAAAGTCTCCACTTTTGGAAGATTAGAAAAATATTTTTGAAAAAAAAGAGTTAGATAAAATTTGCCACGCCTCCATTGAGTGCCAAACCATCCAGTAGGTTTTTTTAAGTAGATCATTTCGTTGGAAAAATCAAAGCAGACGGCATGTTCTAAAAAAAAATCTGCACCTAAGCACCCATCTAAATTCAACTGGTCGCACATATCGGTAATTGCGAACCCCCAATCCCCAAAATCGCAGCCTCCGATCACTAACTTACTGCTATGGAAACAGCTTTTTTTGGGCGACAATTGCTTTCTGTTACTCGGATCTACGATTTTATCTTTAAAAAAGCAAAAGGATGCGCCAGAATCTAAACAAACTTTTTGTTTTCCAAGATCAGTTTCTATTGAAATAACTAGAATATTATTTTCAACTGTATATGGAATAGAGACATAATCTTTTAAATTTAAAACACTGTTTTGTTCTAATTCTCTTACGTTATCGCTAATCACAATGGTGAAATTAGAAAAGTCAAATAGTGCACAATAATTTTTAAAAAATGTCCAACCAACTCTTCCGTGATAGTAACGCGTTTTTGACGCTTTAATATCAGGCCAAAGATTTGTATTCTCTTCGAATTCTAGGCTCTCTTCTGCAACCTGATTGTTTAAAAATTTTAAAGGCCCAATTTTAACATCCGGAACTGAATAAATAGGCTGATCATAACGATTTCCTCTGAAATCATAAGTTTCTATATTTTTTGTCCAATATTTTTCATTAATTTTATTAATAATATTTTTTCTTAGAGAAAGATTTTTACAGCTACCTGAATCTATATGCAAAACATAATCATTCTCATTGATTTTGGCTTTAATTACTGGATGGAAAGACTGGCTTACTAAAAAAACTGGAATTTTAACAACCGATTGATTTCGATTTGATGACAGATATAAATAGACTCCTATAAAGAAAAAAAATACAAACAACAGGACTATCTTCTTCACGAATCAATTTCCATTATCTTTATCATAGTCACGATCGGTTGAATTAATATCTTTTTGATTGTTGTCAGCATTATTCGGAGAAGAACTTTCGCTGGAGGTTTCACTTTTTGGTGCTTCATAACCTATTGCAATTCTATCTGAACTACCGTCCGAATTTTTGTGTTCGTACTCAACAGAAATTTTACCCATCATTACTTTAATTTTTTCTAAAGAGAATCCCACTTTCTGTCTTGTTTCAAACTGAATCCCATTTATAGCATTCTCTTCATCTAAAATGGTCACTTTTGAACCATTTAGCATTCCATGGTTAAAATCTAATCCATCAAATTCCTCGCTAGAAACATCATATCCGGTTGCTTCAATATACATGATACCCTCTTGGTTTAAAGATCAAAATGGGTAAGGGTTATATAAAAAATATATTTTCTTACAAGAAAATTTTTCAATTCAAAACAGTCAGGGTTAGGAGGGTGATATCGTCATGCTGGGAAGTACCTTGAGAGAACCGGCCAACCTCTTCTATAAGGCCGTCGACTACTTGCTGGGAAGACTCTTTCTGACTCTGCAATAAGAATTCATGTAGCCGCTTTTTGCCATATAATTGATTTTCGGTATCGTGAGCTTCAATGATTCCGTCAGTATAGACCAAGAGAACATCGCCAGGTAAAAGAGTCTCTGTTGAAATCGGAACTATGTCTATCTGTTGCGCCCCCATAGCAATCCCTTCTGTCCAAAGATCTTTCACATGGTTATTTCGTCTCAAAAGAGCAGGGGGATGTCCTTGGCTGCAATAGGTAAGAGTTTTCTTTTCAGGATCGTAAATCGCAAGCCAGAGAGTAATAAACACTCCAGTATTGTGGGCATCGAGCCAAAAGAGATCGTTCGCCTTCAATACGATTTCAGAAAGATTTTCGGTGGTCCTTGCCAAGGCTCGAATGATGCTCCTCATCCCTAAAGAAAACAAACAGGCAGAAATCCCTTTGCCAACCGTATCTGCCATTGTGATGAGAAGTTTGCCGCTCTTTAACGGAAAGAGATCGAAATAATCGCCGCTCACCTCTTTTGCAGGAAGATACCCAGATGCGATATCTAATCCTGGAAATTCTGGAAGGCTTGAGGGAAGTAAATTCATCTGGATGTCATGACCGATTTTCAATTCTTCGGCCAACCTTTCACGCGCTAACCGCTCGACTGCGGCTTCTTGTTGGTGAAGGAGCATGGCATCGAGCGTTTCATTGAATTGTTTTCCGAGTTCATTGATCTCAAATCCCATCCGATCAGGGATATACCGGGCATGAATGCCTCCTTTAGAAACCCTCTCCATCGTATCGCAAAGCTGCTTCAACGGTTTTGCAATCCGGCGTGTCATCCAGACCACAGCGCCGCCTCCAATCACCCCGATTAAAATAATCAAGGTAGCTATCTCATAAATGTAGATTTTCACCTGCAATTCCCGAATCGTATTTTTGGGAATGGTGAGTATAAGTTTCCATTGGGTGTCTTGAATCGGTTCTTCCACAACCAGAAGATCTGTTTGGTCTCCCCTTACGCTCATGTTTTCGGCCCAAACTTTTCCTTTGGGATCGATAATCGCCATCCGGATTGGATAGGGAGAATCTTTTTGAGCTACCAGTTCCGCAATCACAGTCTTAAAAGGGATCGCAATTGCATAAGCGGTCCCATTAGGATTTCTTTTCCCAGCTAAAATCGCATTTTGTTTTTTACTAGCTGCGACAAAATGATCTTCTGCGTTCGCAGGGGCAGGAATTTCTTGAATATTCCACTGTTTGGCATGTTCCTGGATATCTCCTGAAACGGTGTCCAAGATCTCCCAATACATCTCGATGACATGGTCGATCAGACCAGCCCGCTCTTCTGCCAAAACAGTGAGGACCTGCTCTGCTTTGATCAGTTCCTGTTTATAATCTTGGATATAGGTAATTACATTTTGTAAAAATAGAGGAATCACGAGGATAAGGAGGCATACCAACAAGACTCTTCTTGCCAACGAGCCTGTAGGGTGGTGCTTTTTTGCCCTTTCGGTCATACTAGCCTGATGCTAGCAAAAAAGATCATCAGCTTACAACATCCACTTATCAAGCACTGGGTCCAGCTCCGGGTTGAAAGGGAATACAGGGAAGAGAAAAAGAGGGTCCTTCTCATAGGGGAAAAGCCCATCCGAGAGCTCTCTCAGACACTTAAAATTAAATCTCTTATGTCTTTAGAAGAGACTTCGATCCCAGCTCAAGAACATTATCTGCTCACAGAGGGGATGTTAAAAAAAATTACAGGTCTTCAACAACCCGACGGCTTTGCTGCAGAGTTCGACCTTCCTTTGCCGCAAGACCTCTCAGCCAAAAGCCATCTCTTGATCCTCGATGAAATTGCCGACCCGGGAAATCTTGGCACGCTTCTTCGCACCGCCTTAAGTTTCAATTGGGAAGGAGTGATTTTAACCCCGAATACGGTCGATTTATTCAATGACAAAGCGCTTCGCGCCAGCCGAGGAGCCCCCTTCCTTCTCCCATACGCCCGTCTCACACCGTCCGAAATCGCCTCCTGGATCAAAGAAACAAAAAGGGAAATTTTTACAGCTGACCTAGATGGGACGCCTCTCGACTCTCTTTCCTTTAAACCGCCGCTCGCGCTCATATTGAGCAACGAAACGACCGGCCCTTCATCCTGGACAGAACCTCTATCAAAAAAAGTGACCCTGCCGATGTCCCCTCTTGTCGATTCGCTCAACGTGGCCACTGCCGGGGCAATTCTCCTTTACGCCATGAGGCCATCATGACCCGGGAATACGATTTTGAAGAGGCATTTCACGATCGGGACCGAAAGCAGTGGAGAAAAGAGAGGAAATTTGCCCAAAAATTGGACCGCTCTAAATTCAAAAAAACCGACCAAGAAGAGAAAAAGGCAGAAGAAGTTGCTCTCCACTTAAGACGAGGAAGAGTCGTTGCAATCACGGGAGAGGGAATTTGGGTCGACTCGGAAGGGGTCCGATTCTTATGCACTCTCAAGGGGCTCTTCAAAAAAGAAAAACTGCGGATCAAGAATCTCATCGCCGTAGGAGATTTCGTCCGTTTTGATCCAACTGCTGAAAAAGAAGGGTCGATTGCTCAGATCGAAGAGAGGCACTCATTTCTTGCCCGAACTGATATCAGTGGAAAAAAAGAGCAGCTCATCGCTGTCAATATCGATCTTGCAGTCATCTCTACCTCTATCGTAAACCCGCCTCTAAAACCGGCGCTGATCGATCGCTACCTGATCGCAGCAGAGAAGGGGAACATCCAGCCCATCATCCTCATCAATAAGATCGATCTACTCGAAGATGCCCCAGAAGAAGAAAAAGAGAGATATCACGAATTTTTAGCCGCCTATGAGCCTCTTGGGATTCCGATCCTTTCGATCAGCACCGAAAAAAAAATAGGGCTTGAATCGCTCCGAGCTCTCTTGAAAGACAAAATATCTGTTTTTTCCGGCCAATCT
>CAYZHU010000069.1:0-8580 GCA_964477585.1 uncultured bacterium | reverse complement strand
ATTGCCTACGTACAGTTTTTGATTTTGTTGTTGATTCATTTAAAATTCTCCAAAAAGATAAAAAAGCACCCTAAAGATCGTGCTACGGCCAAATTTTCCAGGAAAATATTCTTTGAATAAGACCAAGACAAGAATAGGGCTAAGTTATGTTATATTCTAAGAGGTAGCCAGCCTTTGCCAACTACTCACTTAGAACATCCATTCTAGCAGATCCAATACCCCCAAGTCAAACTTCATTTCTAAATCATTGATTATCAGTTTAGTAGACAACAAACCAGATCTTTGTTTCAATGGCCCTATGATTACGAAAGAAAAACAAGAGGCTTTGGCCTCCCGCATGGAGCGGCTGCAGATCTTCGAAAACGATCTAATCGAGAAGTTCATTTTAGGCTCTGGAAGCGGAGGCCAGAAAATCAACAAAACCTCTTCCTGCGTCTATCTCAAGCACCTCCCAACAGGGATTGAAATCAAATGCCAAAGAGAAAGGTCCCGGGAGCTCAACCGCTACTATGCCCGCCAAGAGCTCTGCGAGAAGCTGCAAGAGAAGCTTTTTCAAGAAAAAAGTAAGAGACAGCAAGAGTTTGAGAAGATCCGGCGGCAAAAAAGGCGCCGTTCCCGAAAGCAAAAAGAGAAAATGATCGCTGAAAAAAGGCACCAAGGGGCTAAAAAAAGTCTTCGCCGCACCCCATCTGAGAATAACGGTTGAATTTCCTCTAGATTTCCTTTATGCTCTCCCCCGCATGGAATATAAAGCCCCATTAGACACAACTGTCTCAGAAGCTCTCAGGACCCTCTATCCCGATAGCTCCCGCCGGACCCTCCAAACATGGCTCCAGAGAGGGAGATTTACAGTCGATGGGAAGATCGTCCGAAAAGAAAACGATCCCCTCGTCAAAGGACAAGTTCTCCAGTGCCGAGACACCTTTAAAGCGCCAAAAGTCCCCGGCCTTACCATCCTCTACGAAGACCGTTATTGTCTTGTTATCGATAAGCCTAAGGGGCTCTTAAGCGTACCCTTAGATGAGGGCAAAAAGAAGCGGCACGCTTTGGGTCTTTTACGCCAATATCTCGAAACAGATCAAATTTTCGCAGTACATAGGATCGACAGGGAAACTTCTGGAACTCTTTTGTTTGCGCGTGGAAAAGATTCGGAAACGCGTTTCAAAGATCTCTTTGAGCGCCACGACATGAAACGGGAATATTTCGCGATCGTGGAAGGGAGGATCAAAGAAGACTCGGGGACTTGGAAAGACAGGCTTCTCGAGCTCCCCACCTTCCATGTCGTAGAATCACCCGAGGGAAAAGATGCGATTACCCATTACTCAGTCATCCGAAGATCGGGGAAATACACCTACATAAAACTCCAACTTGAGACAGGGCGAAAACATCAGATCCGGGTCCAATGCCAACTCCGAGGCCATCCTGTCCTAGGGGATAAGCGATATGGGGCAATTGACGATCCGATCAGGCGCCTTTGCCTTCACGCCTGCAGTCTCGAATTTCGCCATCCTTTCACGAAAAAAGTCGTCTCATTTTCTTCAAAACTTCCCTCCGCGTTCGCAAAACTCGGCGCACGTTAAAAAATTAAAGAAGTAGAGATCTCCTCTCTGCCGCATCTTCCCAATCTTTTAAAAACTTTTGGATCGAAAGTTTTGTCATGGGATGCTCATCGATCAATGCCTTGAAAACAATTTCATTCAAGGTAGCCGCATGAGCTCCTAATTCGACACATTCTTTCACTTGTTCTGCTGTCCTTAGAGAGGCGGCAATCAATTTGGAGCGATTTTCATATCGGTTGAGGAGGCGCATCATCGCCTTTACAGTTTCAATCCCCCCGATGTCATTCTCGCAAATCCTAGAAAAATAAGGGGCTATGTAAACAGCTCCCGCTTTGGCCGCTAAGAGAACTTGATTTTCATCGAAAACAGTCGTCGCCATTGTTGGAATCCCGCTCTTGGAAAGGGAATGGATCGTCTTTAACCCTTCCGAATTGACCGGAACCTTGACGATGATCCGATTGGAAAAAGAGAAAAGGGATTCTCCTTGGCGGATCATTTGAGGGGCTGTTTTGGCAGTTACCTGCGCAGTTACAGGCCCTTTTTGGAGCGCGAGAATGGTTTCGAGGATCTCTTCCAAAGGTTTTTTTGCCTTTGCAATGATCGACGGATTTGTGGTGATCCCGTGAAGGATTCCCATGCTGACAGCCTCTTCGATAAGAGGCTGATC
Organism: uncultured bacterium; assembly: GCA_964477585.1. Lineage (GTDB taxonomy): Bacteria > Chlamydiota > Chlamydiia > Chlamydiales > SM23-39 > CAYZHU01. Next base: position 6,354 of record CAYZHU010000069.1, on the reverse strand, counting down.
GACAGTATCAAGCCAAATTTCCATGTAAACGACTGTAGCAAATATTTATAAAATGCGCTATAGTCCAGTTATGGACCTCTCCCAATTTGTCAATCATTTCATCGCGCTTCTCGTCATTGCAAATCCCCTTTCAGCGCTGCCTGCTGTCCTTCGGATTACTCGGAATCAATCTTTCAAAGAAAAGCGGCAGACAGGGCTTACCAGCGCCTTTGCTGTGGGAGTGATTTTCTTGGTCGTGACCTGGGTTGGAACGCCGCTGCTCATGCTCCTAGGGATCAAACTCCCCGCCTTTCAGGTTGCAGGCGGCTTCATCATTTTCATGATGTCTCTTTCGATGTTGAGCGCAGAAGAGAGCCCGATCAAACATACCACGGAAGAACAGAAGGAAAAACGGGCCGATACTGGGGCGATCGTCCCTCTTGCGATCCCGATCATCGCAGGTCCAGGAGCGATCAGCTCGATCATCGTCAGCGTCAACGAATTTCCCGGGATCGGAAATCAGCTTGTTTTAAGCCTATCCGCCATCTTTGTCGCCTTTGTGATGGGGGTGATTCTCTATTTTGCAGCCGATCTCGAGAAGTTCTTTGGGACTTCAGGGATCAATATCATCAACCGTCTCGGCGGGCTTATCTTGGCCGCCATAGCGGTCCAAACGATGGCGACAGGGATCATCGGACTATTTTCCCTTGGACATCTATGAAGCTATCCGACGAAGAATGGAAGCGAAAACTTTCCCCGGAATGTTACCGCGTTTGCCGCGGCAAAGGGACAGAGCAGCCGTTTCGGAATCAATATTGGGATTGCCACGATCCAGGCGTCTACCACTGCGCCGCGTGCGGCGCTTCCCTCTTCCGCTCTGAAGATAAATATGATTCAGGGACGGGATGGCCGAGCTTCGTACGCCCTATCTCTGATACGGCTGTCACCTATAAAATCGACCGGTCGCTGCCGCCTGAAAGAACTGAGGTTGTCTGCTCCGCATGCAACTCCCATCTTGGCCACGTCTTCGACGATGGCCCGCCTCCCGCAGGCAAGCGCTTCTGCATGAACTCAGCCGCCTTGAAACTTAAGAATTAGCAGCTTTTAAATAGGGCACTTTGCAAATAGGATCTTTCAACTTCGGCCATCCAAATTTGTCATAAGCAAGTTCTTTTCCGCGTGCCTTTACCGTCAGATAGCAGATCATATTCTTTTTTGCATACTCGCGTCTGACAAAAGGATCCATTTCACGCGCTAAATCTTCCAGCGACTCTTTTTTTCTTTTTAATGACTGATAATAATAGAGTTCATGGTTTTTTAGCGGAAAGAGATTTCCCATTTTTTGAATCGCCTGATCCAACTTTTTGATCTGTTTAAGTATTTTTTTTAACTCTGGTGATTGATAAGGCCGAGGCTCTGGCGCTTTAAAAGTGGGTGGTCCTATTGGCGCAGTCATTTTGGATATTCTACCAAAAAATTATTAGCTGTAGTCATTTATAATCTGATGAAGGCGGCTCTCGTTTTCTTTGAAGACGCGCTCTATTTGCGCCAGGTCTTTATGCCATGGACCTCTTGAAAAATAACGAGACAGCCCATAGCGGCCGTACCGCTCATATTCTTTTTGCCAAGTTTCATTGACTATCTGAAAACCGAAAACTTCAGAAACAAAAACTGATCTTAAATTAGGATCATCGCCGATTTTTTTTGCTATTTTATTAAAGAGGACCGTGTTTGCGAAATAAAACTCAATTTCTTCGTGATTTTTAGCCTCAGTGCTTTCTGGAACAAGAGATTCGGCTGCCCATTGGACAAGTTCCTGGAGCGCAGACATACATCCACTCAGCTCCTCACGGCTGAGAGTTTCTGGAACTTGATCGATCAGTCTATAAGCGCTTCGTAAGTTATGAAACGCTTCTACGTAGTTTTTCTCTTTGAAAAAAGTCAAAGCGCTGCTTATTTTGCTTCCAATCTCCGAACCGTTGTTATCACCGCCATCATAGGCAGCAATGAGAAGCTTCGCTAAGCTTCTGCTGCTGATCCTCAACTTCCCATCTTGTTCCTCAGGAGAAGCTTCTCGAAGGAATAATTCAAAATTTTCGGTCCATTTTTTCTTGTCGCTATCTTTCCAATTAGGAGGCAGACTCTCGAGGTCTTTACACAACTCTTTGAAATTGATTCCCTCCAATTCAATTCTTATATCATTTCCGTTCAACGTCCCAGCAAGCTTTATGATAAGCATTACCATTTCGTTGGTAGATGCAAGCTGGAAGAGACGAGGATTTAACAAAAGGAGAGAAAATATTTTCAACCACTCTACTTTGTGCTTCTTATTTGAAGGCCGCCCAAACAAGCATGTCTCCAAGGCAATTAAAGGTTCCTTTATCAATGAGCCCGCCAGCATCACTTTACCGTAGACTCGCGATAAGAGCGATCTGTTTGGGTCAGGAATTTCGGGAAAAGGAGCTTTTGTTTTCCCATATTTGAGCAATCGGATCCGAATTTCTTTCAATGCTTGTGCGTGATAAGGCGTCTGTTTCCAAAAACGCCAGGAACTATTCAACCCTTCATCCAAGGACTCTGCCGATTCATTGAGAAATGCGGCTTCAAATTGCTCGAATTCAGACGCAGTTAAAATAGATTTAATCAAACAATAGAATGAATATCCAGAACACGATCCTCCGATCTGTGGCGGCGACCAAAGACGGGGATCGAGATTCCGATCTAATTTGATTCCATCCAGCATTGGAATCAATTTTTTGTACAAATCTTCTGTTTTTTTCCCGAAGCCCCATTTTCTAAATTTTGCTAGTTCTTTAATGAATTCAAGTACTTTGGACTCTTCAACTTCATCAATTTCATAGGTTGTTTGATAATAACGGCCCGAATCACCATCAATGAAATAATGGTTTTCTACACCTTCTCCGCCATTATGTATCCGGACGAGAAATTTTCCATCGTGTCTCCGGTGAAATGAAGCACACATAGCATGCTGAGGACTAGGTGCAAAACAACAAGTGAATTCACCAGGTTTTAATTTCCTGATAATTTCCTGTCGATGAGAGACGGCAACATCATTTGTAAAGATGCCGGCATGGTTCGAATATGTTTCATCATTCAAGATATTTTCAAAGAGGTTCAGCGCAACACTGGCATTTGGAAAGTCGAGTTTTTTTAAAGCTGAAATGACTGGGGGTAAGATCATCGTCACAGAGGCCCCCTGTATGCCTTTTTTAGATAAGTGTTCGCTCCCAATAAAGATTGCAGCTCTTAAATCGTCTTTTGATTCAAGCCAGTTTTCAAAAATTACGCTGGCTGCAGACGTTAACCCCGCTTTGACAATGGAGGAAACAATGGGAGAACTTGTGTTTAGGACAGCATAAGCCCCCCCGCCAATAAAAGTGCAAAATCCGATCGGGCTGATTCTAAATGCAAGCCGGCCTAGGAGGCCTGGAGAATAGCCCTGTTGAGGATTTTGAACGATTGGTCTTTCTAAATTTGATAAACTAACAGTCATCTTTCAAATAAAAATTATTTATAAATATTATAACATACCTGCACATAAAAATACAATCTTGACATAAGACTCGCCTCTAGACGAAATAGCACTTGAAATCTCTTGCTAATTCATTTAATTTGCAGATTAAAGGGTTTTTTATGAAAGTTTTCCTTCTATGCATGGCTGTAGCTGCCGCGCCTCTTAGCGCATCGTTCGACCAACCAGAAGAATGCGACGAACTTCCGTACGACTGGGACCTGTTTAGAAAAGAGGACCAAGTGATGTCGGGCCATGTCGATTTTCTCTATTGGACAGTGAACGAAAGCTGCCTCGACTATGCGCTGAAGATGCAACATTCCGCTTGGGGACCCGACCCCTCCTATGCACAAGGGATCGCCAAAAAGGGCACCTTTGATTGGGATCCAGGATTCCGAGTCTCTCTCAGCTACTACCGGTCTATCAGCAAATGGTCGGTCGTAGGCTCTTATACCCGTTTAACTACGCGAGGCGAGAATCACGCTGGCAAACCAGCAACCGAGACGAAATTTCTTACAGGCACATGGCCCCAAATCGTCCCCGCTCCATTAGCTGGCGCCACTAGCCATCTCCATATGAATTACAATGTTACCGATATCCTCATAGCCTATCACATCTATCCCAATTTTCATCTTCGGCTTCGGATGATCGGAGGGATCCCTGTCGTCTGGATCGACCAAGATTGGAAAGTGCGCTATGTCGATTCATCGCTCAATAATACAGTGATCCGGAATCGATGGAAATATGTGGGAGCTGGGATGAAACTCGGCATGTGGGTCGATTGGTATTGGGGGCTCAATGTCTACATCACCGGCCGATTTGCAACGTCTGTATACATGGGTGATTACAAAAATCAATCCCGCCAAACAACAAATTTCCAACCGAGCCTATCGGATAACACTTCAATCCCAATCCGAGATCTTCATTATCAAGACGCCCGTCCCGCTTTTTCAGCGCAAGCCCTTTTCGGCCCTTCGTGGCAAAAAAACTGCAGCAAGTCCCGTTTAGAGCTGTTTGTCGGCTATGAATACACAGTGTGGGCGAACCTCAATCAAATCTTCCACTCCACTTCCGGCGGTCCCTTTGCTGCCAAAGAGACCTGGATCAACTCGAGCATGACAGGCCTGCAAGGCCTAACTGCCCGAGTCTCCAGCGATTTTTAATCATTTCTTTGGCTTAGCGGAAAAGGCGCCATAGGGAGCCACTAACACGACCTCTTTTACCCGATTGTTCTCATCCATTTCAAACCGGATATTGTAGCCTGTCATCATCTTCACAACGAACTGATGGTTCCCAATTGGGATAAGTTCATAAACAGGCTGGCCCGGGACGATTGCATACAGGTCATTCCCTTTTAAAGCGACCTCTACCGTATAACCATAAATTTCATAGAATCCTACGTATGGAAGGAGCTTTTCTATCGATTTATCTTGAGTCGAAGCCAACTTCTTGAAGACGATGTCGTCCGTCGAAGGTTCAAAAGGAACTGTCAAATCATCGATATCCCCATTGATATTCGTCCGGAAAGTGAACTTCATCCCTTCAATGCTCACAATTAAATCTTGCGATTCTTCCGCAATCGCAAATACATCGTAGTGCCAATGGTCGAGAAGGCAGGTGATGGCATTGAATGTAGCCCGCAATCTCCCATCAACTAGTTCAATGGTCACCTTCCCATAACCGGGATGTTCATATTCCCCTGTATACTCTTCCAGTGAATGGGAAGGTTTAGTCCCCTTTTTCCTTAAGAGATCGTTTTGCATTCTGGCCTCATTGGCTGCGCTCTTCCCTCTCTGGTAAGTTTCCAAACCTTCTTTGATCCAATCATCATGTGGAATTTCAAGTACCCGATCGATCATTTCGAATGCCAGGTAGCGGGGAAGAGGACAGAGGTTTTTATTGATGAGGATGATAAATCCAATCCCTTCATTGGGCAAAAATCCGGTAAGAGTGGTAAACCCGTCGATCCCTCCATCATGAGCCAGCAAATATCTGCCTCGATAAGAACCCACATTCCAGCCAATTGCATAAGAATGCAAAAGTCCTACGCTGATCTCTGGCGAGCCAGGGATAATCACCTGAGCTGCATGGATCTCCTGCAAGGTAGCGGGGCTTATCAATTGCTGATTATTAAAATTCCCATCGTCCAAATGGAGTTTGACCCAATTGCAAAGATCCACCACATTGGAATTGAGAGTTCCAGCAGGAGCAACAGGCCCAGCATTGCGGAGAGGGATTCTCTTCAATTTGTCATTTTTCTCAATATGGGGGGAGGCGTAATTTTCGGCAGCCATCATTTCTTCAATCGTAAAATGGGTGTTTTTCATTCCCAACGGTCCTAAGATCCGCTTCTGAATCATCTCTTCCCAACTTTCCCCTGCAACTTCTTCCATTGCACATGCAGCTGTCAGGTACATCAGATTATTGTATTGATATCTTTCCCGAATTTCATAAGAGGGTTCTAGATACCGGATCCTTTTAAGGATTTCCGATCGGCTTGTATTGGATGTGTACCACATAAAATCGTGGCGCGGCATCCCCGAGCGATGGGTGAGAAGGTCGCGAATCGTTAGATTTTGCGTTGCATACTGGTCCCACATCCGAAAATCGGGGAGGATGTCAAGCAACCGTTCATCCCAAGCGACCAACCCATCATCCACAAGAGTGCCTGCGAGAAAAGTTGTAAAAGGTTTGGTGCAAGAACCGATCTGGAATATAGTTTCAGGAGTGATAGGAATCTTCTGTTCGAGATCCCCAACTCCAAATCCTGTCGAATAGATAACCTGTCAATCGAAAATGCAGCCGATCGCAACACCCGGAACCCGGAAATCTCTCAGCGCCTT
>CAYZHU010000068.1:0-8588 GCA_964477585.1 uncultured bacterium | reverse complement strand
GATTATGGGCCACGTCGAGGATGACCGGCTTGTGTAGCTGAAGCTGCTCAAAGCGGCAGGGGGGCTTCGCCTTAAGTCCTTGGGCTGAATGAGGAAAGGGGAGAAGAGAGAGGGCGAGGCGGGCGATCTCCCGATTTTCCGCATCGTAATCATCGCTTTGGAAGGGGCTTTGATAAAGAGGGGAGCCAAGTTCTCTAGCTTTTTCTTGAAAAATGGAATAGGGCACGTCGGGCCCTACGACTACGGGGACCCCTTTTTTGATGATCCCTGCTTTCTCACGGGCAACGTCGGAAAGGGTAGGACCGAGGATTTCCAGATGATCGTTCCCGATCGAGGTGATGATAGAGACGAGGGGAGTGATCACATTGGTCGCATCCCATCTTCCTCCCATGCCAGTCTCGATCACCGCTGCATCGACCTTTTGCCGCTCGAAATAAAGAAAGGCGATACAGGTAGCGATTTCAAAAAAAGTGGCGGGAATTTGATGGCGCATAACCGTTTCTTGCACTTCGATAAACAGATCGGAGAGCGCCTCTTCGGAAATGAGCTGCCGGTTGATCTGAATCCGCTCCCGGAAGGTGGAGATGTGGGGGGAGGTATAAAGAGCGATTTTAACCCCCTCTTTCTGCAGCGAGGCGGCGATTTTCGTGCAGACCGACCCCTTGCCATTGGTCCCAGCGACATGGATGGTCGGGTACCGATTTTGAGGAAAGTTGAAAATTTCACAAAGTTTCTCTATATTTGAAAGACTTTGGTTCATCCCCCTTACTTTAGAATAGGCAAAAACCCTATCTAAAACGGATGCGTAGGTAGTAGACATTGTGTTGAATCGTATTGTATTTTTATCAGTTTTAACGGCGATCGGCAGCATTTCGGCAACTCTTTGCGCGCCCGCTCTTCCGTTCATCGCCGACCACTTCTCTGCCCAGTTTTCGACCGTTCAGTTTACCATCAGTCTCTTTTTATTGGGTAATGCTTTTGGGCAATTCCTCTCTGGCCCTCTCTCGGATCAGATCGGGCAGCGGATCATTCTTTTAGGAGGCCTTTTTTTATATATTTTAGCGAGCCTGGGCTGTGCGCTTGCAAACCAGGTAGAGGTTTTGCTATTCGCCCGATTTTTACAAGGGGCAGGCGCGGCAGTGGGCCCCGTCTTGTCGAGGGCCATTGCCGCTACTAGTTTTCCTCCTGAAAAAGCGGCCCAAGTCCAATCATATGGAACGATGGGAATAGGAGTTGCAGGGATTTTGTCGGTCCTTTGCAGCGGAGCATTGACACGCATTTCTTGGAGAGGCTGTTTTTGGCTTGCGGCCGTTCTCGGCATTCTCCTCTTTATTTGGGCGTCGGCCCTGTTAAAAAAGGGCGTTGCTGCACAATCATTTTCTCTCAGGCAGACCTTCTCTCAAATGGGGCGCATTGCAACAAATCGCCGATTTTTCGGCTCTGCCAGCTCCAATTGCATCACCTATGGCTTGATGTATGGCTACATCGCCCTTTTCCCGTTTTTAATCGCTGAAATGTTTCATGAGAAAAATCCAATCCAAGTGGCCACTTATACGGCCTACATGATTGCCTTTTATATGTTTGGGGCATATCTCGCTTCGCGCCTTATCTTGAAATGGGGCCAAGATCGGATGATTTTTATGGGGATTGGCCTCCAATTGATCTCGGGTCTTCTTCTCTATTTTACCCCGTTATTCTTTCTGGCTGTCACAGTATTCAATATCAGCATTGGAATTATTATCCCTCTCACATTTTCATCGGCCTTAGCCCCTTTTGTAAACGAGGGAGCAGGGACCGCCTCTTCAGCGCTCGGTCTTTCTTATCGATTTTTAGGATCTATTCTCAGTAGTCTCGTCTGCTTTATAGGAGGAGGGTTTTTAGGCCTCTCGATTTTTTTCCTATCCGTCTTGAGCCTGATCCTTTTCCAGAGCGGGATTAAATCTCTGCAAAGAAGCGTACTTACATAAGACTTTGTAGCAATAGGTAAGGATATGATCGGGCATCAGGTGGGTCAGGGCAAATTCCCGCGCATTCTGGGCGATCTGCTTTGCTTTTTCATCGTGAAGTTTTGCCCAGTGAAGTTTTTCCCTCAAATCCGATAGATCGTTTTTCACCGGGATAAAATGGACCCATGGGGCCAATTCGTCATAGTAGTATTGGATATCTGCCGATTCCTGTTTAAACGAGAGGGAGCCTGAGAGGAGTTTCCACTGGGTAGCTGGAAAGGAGCAGGTGACCCCATCGAGGATCATATGGTATTTGAACTTTGTCATCTCTTCCCAAGCGACAAATGTAATGGCTCCCATTTCTCTCACGCACCGATCGAGATTCTCATTTGCACAAGCAGCAGGATATTCTGAAAACGCCGCATCGATTAAATCTGGATCTTTTCTCGATTCGGCGACGATTCTGCCTCTCGGAAGAGTTGTCCAATTTTCAAAATTGTACATCCCAAAATGTTTCCCATCCCAGGGCATCCCGCGCCAAAAAATCGTCTCTTTTTTTTCGCTCCACTCTACTTGAGAGCCATTGATTTTTTTGATCAGGAGGTTCCATCCGGAATTCTCATCTTGCACCTGGTAGTTCCAATCGGCAAAGAGGATCGCGCGATCGATTTTCCGGTTCTTTGCCGAGACAAATACTGGAGTAGATTCGGGCCGTTTCTGAAAAAAGCTCGGTTTGAGCCGATCTTCGTAATAGTAGATAAAGTCAACATTGGGGACCGGGAACCGGTTCACCAGCTCTTCGAGCAAGATCTTAATCCGGCTAGGGGGGCCGTACACTTTCGAATCGATCACCTGGTAGCGGTGCATTTCTTTATGCCGTTTCGAGCATGCCCAGGTCGCCTCTAACGCTTCTTTCGTGATCCCTTTTTCAAATCTTTTGAAATCGCGCGCTATCGCCCGATCCATCCAATCGGCAGGAGCCGTTTCGCCCTTCCAGAATAAAAAGAGGGCCACACCTAACGCAAGAGGCAGAAGAGATAAAAATTTTCGCATTCAAACATGATACACAAAAGCAATAAATTAACCACAGAGATTGATACCACAGAGGCGGGGCGGCCCCGCACCCCAAAGAGGAAACCACTGGGAGAGTCTCTTTATTTAGTATCATTTACTAATCGAAGCAGCTGTAGTTTCGATGAGTATGCGTAGTGTTGGATGAGGGCATTGGGATTCGTCCCTAAATCCATTTTCCAATTGTAGATGAGAGGAAGTTCAACAAGAGGAGGATTTGTGAGGTAGATCGCCCGGGAAAGTGCGCTTTGATCGCTTAAAAACAGATGATTCTCTCGCTCGCAAAGATCGATCCATTTCTTTAAAATTTCCGACCCTTGCCGAAACGGGACAACGCCTGAATTATAGGTAGTCTCATCAGGAAATGTAAGTCCTTGCTCTCGATCCTGTTTTTGTACTGGGTCAGGTTCTTTCGCAATTGCAATTTCAGAAAAACTTAAGAAATTGAAAAGGGGCTCTAAATTTCCTTTGATCTCGCAATCGAGGTCGATCCAGCATGTGGAAGGAAATGGGGAAGCGAGAAAGGCGGAGGGCTTTTTAAATAGAGCGCCTCGAAAGGGCCAAATCCCTTTTCCCGCTCTTTTTTCCCACTGGATCTTTTTTTCTTCGGGGACTTCTTTCATTGGGAAAAAAGGGACATTTAGGATTTTTCCCTTTTCTCTGCACCACTTCAAAGCTGTCGGGGACATTCCGAAATCGGCGAAGGCAACTGGGTAAGAATTATGCTTCGCAAAATGGTCCCACCACCAAGAGAGAAGCCACTCCTGGTTGCAATCGCACCCGACAAGAATCCCTTCGGAAGGACTCATCTTGTTACGCATTTTTGATAGAGGTTTTTGAGTGAAGAGCGGGGATCGTATTTTTGTTTTATTTCATCGTAGATGGGTTTGGGATGGATGCGCCAAAATTCATCCTCAGGATAGAACGATTGGGAGTAGAGGCTCTTGTACCCTTTGAGCCGAGGCGTTTCTTCTTCAAGAAGACGGTTGAGGAAACTCTTGGGTTTGTCGGAAGGAACGATGTCCCAGAAGCCAAAGTCGATGTAAAGAGGATCTGGGTCGAGAGGAAGTAGGGGATAAGTCTGGCCTGGGTGGTAGAAATGGAATGGACAGATCCAAATGGGAGAAATCGGTATGTTTTTCTTGAAAAAATCGAAGAATTTAGGGGCATTTTGGATAGGGATGAGGATATCTTGGATGACCGATTCAGAAGGCCGAGAAAAGAATTTAGCTAGGGTTTTGATCAGGGAATTGGAGCTGAGCTTCCAGTAGACGGCCGATCCGAGAAGGAATTTGCCTAAAAGAAATCGGAGGATTTTGTGCTGCATGCCGAAATGCTTGGAGCACCAAAACCAATCGGTATCCCACCTCCAAATATAATCCGATGTGGTGAGATATTGGGTTTCATGGGTCTGAATCGACTGGTAATAGATATTCATGTAGGTGTAGCGGTTCACCTTCGGGGCCTCGTCGGTGAATTCGGCTAAGTTGATGTAGAGTTCGTTTTCTTTGAATATGACCCCATCGATATAGGAATCGGTATCAGCGCTCCTTTTTTTGAGACAGAGCTCTTTGAGTTTATCGAAATAGGTAGAAACGTTGTGATAGCGAAGATGGGTGATCTTGATGAATTTTTTGGCGGGGATCAATTGGAGAGTAATTTTTAGGCAGTATCCAAATGTCCCATACGAATTCGGTAGCGCATAGAAAAGATCCCGGTGAGCATTGTCTCTTCTGCAGGCGACGATCTTTCCTTCTCCGGTAAGGACTTCTACTTCGAGAATCGTTTCATGCACGAGGCCGTAGCGGAAAGAGGAAGACTCGATCCCTAAACCAACCAGAGCCCCGCCTATCGTGATGGTTTTCAGTTCTGGAACAACTGCGGGAAGTAAATTGCAGCGAAGCGTTTCTTTGACCAGATCCTCATAGGTGATCATCGCCTCGACAGTTGCGATTCTCTTCTCTAGGTCGATCGAAAGAACCCGGTTGAAATCTCTCACATCGAGTTTTTTAGATGGGTTCCTATCTCGGAACAGATTGGAAGTATTTTTATGGAGGGAAATCGAATTTTTATTTTCTACATTTCTTTGGAATTCTTCGCTTAAGCGCCGCTTCTTTTCTTCATATTTTTCACCGGATGGAGTCATAGCCGCCGAGAACCCCCTTTTTCGAGAGGACGATCTGCCAAAGCTGGATATTTCTCGCGCGGAAAGCTCCGGCGCAAGAGAGAAGATAATATTTCCACATTCGATAGAAAGGATCAGGATAATTCCCTTTGATTTTGTCCCAGTTGGCGTTGAAATTGTGGAACCAAGCCATCAATGTATTATCGTAATTGGCGCTCATGTTGTGCCAATCTTCCATCACAAAAAGCCCCTCGATTGCAGTGCCGATCTGTTTGATAGAGGGTAGGTGGCCATGCGGGAAGATGTATTTATTGATCCAAGATTCCGTGACAATCGCTGTTGTATCTCTTCCAATTGTATGGACTAAAGCCAACCCATCGTCTTTAAGGCAGCGGGCGATCAACTCCATGTAGTTCCGGTAATTTTTACATCCTACATGTTCCATCAACCCGATTGAGACAACCCGGTCGAACGTCCCTTCCGCTTCTCGATAATCGCGTGCGAACACCTCGACAGGAAGCCCTGTGCAGATCTTTTTCGCATAATCGCACTGTCCCTTTGATAGATTGACGGCGACCACTTCAACGCCATATTTTTGAGCAATGTGCTTAGCAAATCCTCCCCATCCGCAACCGAGATCGAGGACCCGCATACCGGGTTTAAGCCCGATCTTTTGGGCGACGAGATCGAATTTTGCCTCTTGCGCCTCATCGAGACTCTCCACCTGTTTCCAATAGGCGCAGGTGTAAGCGAGAGTGGGACCGAGCATATATTCGTATAATTCGTCTCCTAATTCATAGTGTTGGTCAACGACTGTAGAGGAGCGGCTTTTCGATTGCATATTCAGAAATTTGGCTTTGGCATAGTTCCAAGCCATCGTCCAAGTGACTTTGACTTTATTATCTAGCCGAGCGCGGAGAATTTTGGCGATGCTTTCATCGAGCGCGGATGAGTCCCACCATCCTTCCATGTACGATTCCCCAAAGCCTAGCGAACCGTCTTTCAACACCCTTTCATAAAATCGTTCATCCAAAACTTGGATATCTGAAGGGCGATCCCCATTTATTTTCACATCGGCTAGAGCCAATGTTTCCATTACGATTTGTTTTGCGCCTGACTCTCCTTTGAGAGAAGAGCAGAAAAAAAGTGAGAGGAGGAGGAAAAAATGCATAGGAACATCCAAATTAAGCCAAAAACTACAAAATTTTCGAATAAATTTCAAATACCTCTTGCAAGAATTCAAGAAAAATTTTACTTCACTATATAAGAAGAGGGAAAAAACCTCTGGATCACAAACCTAGGAAAGTTGGTATGCCAAAAAAAAGAAAAGCAAAAACGAAAACGAAAAGAAAATCATCAGGTGGAAAAAGAAAATCGGGATTGATGCAGCAGTCCTATTCTCTCTCTCCTGAATTGCAAGCGGTTTGCGGTGTTTCAAAAGCATCGCGTCCTCAAGTCGTGAAAAAGATGTGGGCGTATATCAAATCTCACAAATGCCAAGACACAAGAAACAGACGGATGATCAACCCAGATAAGAAACTGGCAGAAGTGATCGGCAACCGTCCTGTCGACATGTTGAAACTTGCTGGACATATCAGCAAGCACCTCAAGAAATAAATTTTCACGAGAGATGGGCCGCTCTATGCGGCCCTCTTATGAGTCCCTGGATCAAACATCTTGCCTTCCCCCTTAGAGCCACTCTTGTAACGGCTGTTGTTACCTCGGTTGCCATTTCGATTGGATTAACTCTCTTCGTCATCGGGCTTCCAGCCTACAATAAAGCGAAAAATTCGATTCAAGGCCTGTGGGAAGATCTCGCCATGGAAGTCGCAGAAAGTGCGACGAACCGGGTCCTTCTCTATTTCCAAACGGCTCCAGTGACGCTTCGTCTCCTCGAGGGGCTTGTCGAAGAGAATGAACTCAATGTAGGAGATGTCTCAAACTACCTCAGTATTTGCTATCAGACGCTGAAGGAAAATCCCGCCTTCATGACCGTCTATTATTCCAAAAATGATGGGACTTTTTACGGAGTATTCCGGATCGGACAGGATTTCCTGGGAAGCTACCGAGTGGTGGAAAGCGCCGGGAAAACAAGAGTCAAAAATTACCGTTTAGACGGCAGTGGGCGATGGAGCCTTTCTGGAGAAGAGGTCTCCGATTACGATCCGAGAAACCGCCCCTTTTGGAAAACAGGGCACGACAATCCAGAAGGCGCTTGGACTTCCACCTACCAATTTGCTACAACCAAAGCGACTGGCTACAGTTATGTTTTAGTCCAAAAAAACCAGGGTGCGGCAGAAGGAATCTGGGCTGTCGATTTTCAAATCGATTACTTAAATGCTTTCCTCCAATCGCTCCATGTGGGCAACGAGGGGATCGTCTATCTCATCGCCGATGATGGAACCGAAATTGCAACATCGGCAGCGACTCTCCCATTGGATCTAAAAGAAATGATCGCCCGTTACATCAAAAGAAAACCAGGAAGCGGATATCTCCGGTTGAAGCATCGGATTTTGTATACTAACAAGTTCCCGACGAGCAGCGAAATCCCTTGGAATCTGATTACGATCATTGAAGAGAAAGATATCATAGGGCCGATCCATAAAAATGTCCTTTCCGCTATTGCGCTCGGGATAGTCCCTATCGTCTTCGCCCTTTTTCTCTCTGCTTTTTTCTTTGGGAGCATCTCAAGACGGCTCAAAGAGATTTCGCTTGAGATGGAAAAAGCGGGAAATCTCACAATCGAGTTTGGCCCTAAAGACGCACCCCGTTCTTGGATCCGCGAGGTGAATGTGATGAATAAAGCCCTCCACAAAATGAAAGTGGGGCTCTATTCCTTCTCCAAGTACGTTCCTGTCGATTTGGTCAAAAAGGTGATCCATTCGGTCAAATCTGTTGAACTAGGCGGAGAAAAGAAGGACGTTACGATCCTCTTTGCCGATCTGGCCCAATTTACAACTCTTGCTGAAGGGCTAGATTCTGATCGGATTGGGAAAATCTTGGGAAAGTTTTTAGATACTGTGACTCAAGAAGTGCATAAAGAGAAGGGGATCATCGATAAATTCCTCGGAGATGCTGCGATGGCGATGTGGGGAGCGCCTGAAAATCATCCCTCCCATGCAATAGCTGCTTGCCGCGCAGCCCTTGCCTTGAAAAAAATTGCAGGAGAAAATCCCCATTTGAAACACAAAGTGGGGATCAACTCAGGCTTTGCCATGGTGGGGAATTTCGGGTCGCACGAGAGAATGGAATATACAGCGATCGGCGACACGGTCAATATTGCCGCGCGTCTTGAAAAATTAAACAAGCGCTACGGGACGCAAATTTTGATCGGCCCCGATACGGCGCAAATTGTAGGATCAACGTTTCTCACTCGTCCGATCGATTGGGTTGTATTGCAAGGGCGGATCCACTCGCTTCTCGTCTACGAGCTGATCTGCGAGAAA
>CAYZHU010000067.1:0-8735 GCA_964477585.1 uncultured bacterium | reverse complement strand
CGGAGATTTTCCCTTTACTGTATAGCTCTCTTGCTAAATCTACATTTCGCATGATCGGGATTTTGTTTTCGACACCTATTTTTATGATCTGGTCGGCAATGGCCCCTGATCCCATGGTGAGAATGACCGGGGCGGGCTCCTCTTCCGGGTTGTATCTCAAGGCGACTGCGATGTGGGTGGGGTTGGTGATGATCGCGCGGGCTCTCCTGGCAGCTCCTGGCCCCTCTTGATAGGCGATTTCCCGGAAAAGCTCTTTCCTCTTTCCCTTGATCATCGGGTCGCCCTCAGTGTCCTTATATTCTTGCTTCACCTCAAATTTTTCCATCATCATTTCGTGGGCAAAGTTTTTCTTTTGGAAGGCCAAATCGAATAGACCCACAAATAAGAAGAAGATCCCGACCCGGATCGCAGCAGTGAATAAAAAGTCGTGGACCACCTGCGCGCTAGCCAAAACGGGCATCATGACGCTCGCGATGATTTGAGGGAGCATCTGCAAGATAACCAGGTAGATGATGATCGCAGCCCCCGTAATTTTGGCGATTGATTTGAGCAGATCAACCAGCACTTTCAACTTGAATTTCTGCTTGATCCCCTCTACAGGGTTCAATTTTTTCAAATCGAATTTCATCGCCTCAAACGAAAAGACAGGTCCAATGACCAAAAAGCTGACGACCACGCCGACAAAACAGACGATCACCATGATCGGAAGGCTTGAATTTAAGATGATTTGGGTCGCTACATAGAAATAGCCGCCTGCCCTTGTCTCAACACCTCCCGTGTTGGGTATCTCCCGGAACATCATCAGCATGAAGCTCGCCAGGTTTTGGAAGAGGAAGCCTAAGGCGGCGAGCGTTCCCAGGATCGAAACGACAAAGGTCATCGCTGCAGGCAAATCCTGCACTTTGGCCACTTGCCCTTTTTTCCGGGCATCTTTTAACTTCTTCGGCGTTGCCTTTTCGGTTTTTTCTGCCATATTCCATTAAAAGTGTAACTGAGGGGTTCACGGGGAGTCAACGGCTTTGTTTAATAGAAGGGCAAGGGCACGAAAAGAAATTAGATCCGTGCGAGACCGAGACCGAACCGAGTCTCCGTTTTCCGAAAAAGTCAACGCAAAGACGCAGAGGAAAAAAGTAACAACAGGTGACAGTATAGCCAATCGTTGGTAATTTGGGTGTTATCGAAGATCTCGCAAGGATTTAGGAGTCAATATGAAAATTCCCCACCCTACCTGGATTGAAGTAGATCTTCAGCAGTTCAAGAAGAATATTGCGATTGTCCGAGGGATGATCGGGAAGAGTCTGTTCTGCTTGCCGATCAAGGGAAATGGATATGGGCATGGCCTTTGCCAGATTGGGAAGGCGGCAGCCCAGGCGGGCGTCGATTGTCTTGGGGTCTCCTGTCTTCAGGAAGGGGTAAAGCTTCGGCAATCGGGGATCGAGATCCCGATTCTCGTCCTGGGGGCGATCCATGAAGACCAAGTACCTGACTTTGTCCGGTTCCGGCTCGATTTTACCATCAGTTCCAAATATAAGGCCGATTTAGTTGCGAAACAAAAAGTCGGGAAATGCCGTGTCCATATAGAAGTCGATACGGGGATGAGGAGGACTGGCGTTCGAGAGGCGACAGCGGTGGAACTGTTTTGCCATCTGCAATCTTTAGGGTGCTTTGAGGTAGCGGGGATCTACTCTCATCTCGCTACGGGGGACCATCCTGATGACACAATCGCCAGAAAACAGATCGATGCATTCAAAAAGCTCCTTTGCCATCCAGTTTTTGCAAGCCATAAGTGGATTGCCCACATTGCTAATTCCAATGGAGTCCTCCATTTTCCCGATTCCCAACTCGACATGGTCCGTCCAGGCCTTCTCGTATTTGGTTATGGCAGCCCAGAAGTTACCCCTTGTTTTTCTTTGAAGTCGAAGGTTTCCTATTTTAAAGTAGTGGAAGCAGGGGAGGGGGTGAGTTACGGCCACACCTATATCACAAAAAAACAGACCCGGATTGTCACCATCCCGATCGGCTACGGCGATGGCTACCGCCGCTCGCTTTCGAACCGGGGGTCAGTCCTCATCCGTGGGAAAAAGTTCCCGATAGCAGGGACGATCTGCATGGATCAGTTTATGGTCGATGTGGGTGATAGCGAGGTCTATGTGGGGGATGAGGTCGTATTGATCGGAAAGCAAGGAAAAGAAGAGATCACCCTGCAAGAAGTATCCCATCTTTGCGATACTGTTCCCTACGAGATCCTCTGTCTCTTAAACGAAAGGATCCCAAGGTATTATCAGGAATTCTGATCTTTTGGAATTGGAATTGCTGAAGTAAGGTTAATTTTTTTATGGGGAATATTGATTATTTCGTGATTTGATGTTAGTTCAAACAAGATATGTTTGCTGGTATATCCTATGTATTTAGCTGTTTCATAATGATTTTGGCGCCAGATTCGAAAAAAGCGGTCAGTTTTAAAAATTGGTTTGAGATCTAAAATAGGAATAAGAGAAGGAGGAAGATTCTTTTTATTTTTATTTTTATTTTTTACACGGACATCGCTTCCTTCTAATCCAATGACTATGTAAAGAGCATTTTCTCGCTTAACAATTTGGTCCTTGTAATAGCACAAAAAATCTTCTTCTGAAAGAGGGGGAGGAGCTGTCTCTTGAACAGGTTTTAGATCAAGATCGGGTGGATTAGCCGCTTCAACAACAGCTGTTTCGTCATAATCCTCTGGACCGGGTCTATTAGCATAAATAAATGGGGGTTCTTCTCCTCTAAGCATCCTTGGGACAACTCTTCGCTCAAATTCTTCCCAATATGCTGCATCAATTTCACTTATGCCCCACTCATTAAGCGGAGATTGGGATCGTGGTTTATTCTCTCTATGATCTGCCACCAAGGGAGTGTTCGTTTTTTTGGTGGTCAAAGCATTTTTGCCAGCTTTGGTAATTGAAGAGGCTGCAGGAATTGATGCTGGTTCTGTATTGTAAGAAAGGGCGGAGGCTGAAGAAACTGGAGATAATGATGCCATTATTTACTCCGTAGATAAATCGTAGATTTTTCCTGTTGCATCAGGAAGTCGTTCTCCAGTAATTACATCATATTGAGTACTTGTGATTTCTCTTGAGGGCAAAGAAGGGAGGATCGATGGATCTTGTACTAAAATGCAATTATATAAAGAACAGCCCTGCATTCTACTGGGAGCGACGGTCTGTTCTAGCTTCCCAAAATCATCATAATTAACTGTAAGGTGAGGTCCTGCTATTTTTTGAATTGTAGCCAAATAGTGGCCTTGCTTTTTTTTACTATCCCAAATAAGTATTTGGTCATCTACTTTAAGTGGATTAGATAAAAAATTCAAAGGAATATTTTCTCCCAACATTTTTTCAGCTCCAGAGATTTTGATCAAACCGTTCGATAAAACAGCGCCTTGGATAGTACAAGGATGCATAGATTTGCGAGGAAGTTTACCTTGAACAGCGGTTCCAACTGGGTAGAATTTTGCAAAAAGAGCAGCAGAGAGTGTAGCTGTGCTAGCCTCAGTTTTTTCTTTTGGTCTTGTTGCTCTATGTTCTGCTTTTAATGGTTTAGTTTGTTTTGTGGTTACAGCGCTACTGGAGCTAGATGAACTTGCTAAGGCGGCTTTTGCAGCGTCGGTGACCGATGAAGATGCTGCAGCAGGTGTTGCAGCTGGGCTGCCGATATGTATGGTAACTGGACCTGTATTAGTAATGTTAACAGATAAATGAGACATTTGAAAACCTTGGTTTAATTTGAAATATTATATCATCTTTTTTGTAATGTTTTCATTAAAAAAGAGTGAGTCATTAAGCGGTTGATGTTGAGTTAGTTGTGGAAAAAGAGGATCACGTCGCCATCTTGTACGACATATTCTTTCCCTTCTGAACGGGCTTTTCCCGCTTCGCGGGCGTGTGTGCGCCCTTTATAACGGACCATATCGTCAAATGGGACTACTTCTGCTCGGATGAACCCTTTTTCAATGTCG
The DNA here is from genome assembly GCA_964477585.1 of uncultured bacterium. Taxonomy (GTDB): domain Bacteria; phylum Chlamydiota; class Chlamydiia; order Chlamydiales; family SM23-39; genus CAYZHU01. Next base: position 4,738 of record CAYZHU010000067.1, on the reverse strand, counting down.
GAATGGATCTTGCCGGCAGCCTCGGCTGCAGGGGTCCCTTTCTTGATGGTCCAGGCTCTCGTTTCGATGTCGCCTGTGGTAATATAGGTGATCAGATCGAGAAGAGAAAAGGCTTCGCGGATCAGCCGGTCTAGGCCCGATTCCTTGAGGCCCAAGCTCTCGAGGAACTCCTTGGCGTCTTTCTCATCGAGTCTAGAAATCTCTTCCTCGATCCGGGCGCAGATCGGAACGATGCGGCTCCCTTCTTTAGCTGCATATTCACGGACTCGCTGGACATAAGGGTTATCGAGGGCTGGCACATCGTTTTCCCCAACATTGCAGACGTAGAGAACTTTCTTTTTCGTAAGGAACGGATAGAGGTAGGCTAACTGCTCTTCTTCGGGTGTTAAGGAGAGGGATCGCAAGGGGAGATTTTGGTTGAGGTGGCTGGCCGCTTTTTTGAAAAAATCGATCGTAGGGAGGAGCTCTTTTTTCCCTTTTGCCTGTTTTTCAAGACGGCCCATAGTATTTTCAACCATTTGAAGATCGGCCAGGATCAGTTCTAGCGTAATCACTTCGATATCTTCAATGGGATCGACCTTGCCTGCGACGTGGATCACTTCCCCGCTTTCAAAACACCGGACGACCTGGATGATCGCATCGGTTTCACGGATATGGGAGAGAAATTGGTTCCCTAAACCCTCTCCCTTTGAGGCTCCTTTCACAAGACCTGCAATATCGACAAAGGTGACTGTCGCGTAAATGATTTTTTGGCTGTGGGACTGATCGGAGAGGACGTGCAGGCGGGGATCGACCACATTGACGATCCCGATGTTTGGGTCGATTGTGCAAAAGGGGTAATTCTCAGAAGGGATCTGCTTCCGGGTCAAAGCGTTAAAAAGGGTCGATTTCCCCACATTGGGAAGTCCAACGATACCGCATGATAAATTTTTCATCCGTTTCTTCCTAAAAGTCTAGAGCTTAACTCAAAATCGCGATTTGCAAGCGCTGCCCGGATGCGGCGAGAAGAGACCGGTTCCCCATCCAAGAGAACTTTAGGGAGGTATTCTACAATGAAACCCTCTTTCTCGGCAAAGGTTGTCACATTTTCCCGCGTCCCTTCTCTCCCCTTGCCGAAAGCCGATCCTTCCCCTAGCACTAGGCAGCTAAGAGAAAATTTCTGTAAGAATCGATCGAAAGGAGTGGAGGCAAATTCAAGAGTGAATGGGATGGCGATCGCTGCATCGACTCCAAGCGCTTCCAAGAGAGACAATCTCTTCTCTAATGAGCAGATTTGGATCACTGGAGGAGATCCGAACGCCTCTTGGGGGTGGTTTGTGAAGGTGACTACGGTAACGAAGGGCGCTTTTTCCTTCAAGGCTTTCAGAAGAGCCCTATGTCCCAGGTGAACTCCATCAAAGGTGCCAATGGTGAGGCCTGTTTTTGGAAGATCGGAGGGAATTGCAGAATAGATTTTCATATTCTTCTCAAAAATGGCGCGATGTCAAATTCGGGGATTTTAAGTTTGGCTTGAGGAAGGCATTCATCGAGATGGTAGGAGCCCGAGCGGAGGCGGGTAAGCGAGGTGAGATGGGCGTAGGTGCCAAGCGCCCCGCCAAGATCATGAGCGAGGCTTCGGATGTAGGTCCCTTTGCTGCAAGTAACTTCGATCTCGAGTTCAGGATAGGTGTAGGAAAGAAGTTCGATTTCCATGCGCACTTTAACAGGCTGTCTTTCGATGGTCACTCCTTTTCGGGCGAGATCGTAGAGTTTTTTTCCTTCGACTTTCTTAGCTGAAAACATCGGGGGAATTTGGAGAATTTCCCCTTGAAAAGGGGCAATTGCTGTTTTGATCTGATCGAGAGTGGGGAGAAAATCGCTGCGGGAGGTGACTTTTCCTTCCAGGTCATAGGTATCGGTTGCAATTCCGAGAGTAAGCGTTGCTCGGTATTGTTTATCTGAGTTGAGGAATTGGTCCGATTTTTGGGTGAATTCCCGTCCGATCAACATCACCATCACCCCAGTTGCAAAGGGGTCGAGTGTGCCGGCATGGCCAATTTTTTCGATTCGTGTGAGCCGCCTTAAGAGGGAGACCAATTGAAAAGAGGTCGATCCAGCCGCTTTATCGACTAAGAGGATGCCGTTATTGTTGCTCATGGGGTTCGCGAGAAAGGCGCTCCTGTTCGATTTCGCCGATAATTTTTTGGATCTTCATATGCTCTTCAATGGATGTGTCGAGTTTGAAGGTCAAATTGGGAAAATAGCGGAGCTGCGCTTTTTTAGCTGCGTGAACGGCAATGAAACCTGCAGCAGATTGTAGAGCTGATAGGACCTTCAACTTTTCTTCATCGGAACAGATCATGCTGATATAAACTTTAGCGTGATGGAGGTCTGCAGAGGTCTCTACTTTCGTGACTGTCACGAAGGTAGAGACATGAGGGTTGCGCACTTCTTTTTGAATCACTTCAAAAATGACTTCCTTCAGGAGAGAGTCTACTCGGGCTAGGCGATTCTTTTTCATATTTCTTGTTCGAGGTAGGTGATCTCATAGGCTTGCAGGATATCGCCTTCGGCAATATTGGTTTGCCCATCTAAAAGGATCCCGCATTCAAATCCTTTTTGCACTTCTTTCACATCTTCTTTTACCCGCTTGAGCGAAGCGATTTTCCCTTTCCAGATGATCTCTTTACCGCGGATTTGCCGGACCATATTCTGTCTCTTGATCGTCCCTTCGGTCACTTGGCAGCCTGCAATCAAGCCTAGTTGAGATGATTTAAAGACCGTCTTGACGATCGCTACTCCTGTGTCGTTCTCCTGTTCGAGCTTATCGAGCAGAGAGCGCATCCTCACCTTTACTTCATCGATGAGATGGTAGATCACATCTTGCGTATAGACAGGAACTTTTTTCTGTTTGATCAAACTATCTGCACGGCTTTCGATGCTCGTATGGAAACCGACAATTGTCGCTTTCGATGCAGCGGCAAGTTCTATATCGGATTCGGAGATCTCGCCCACATCTGCGTTGACTATTTCCAGTCTTACTTTGTTGGAATGGATTTTTAAGAGAGAGGTCTTGAGCGCTTCTAAAGAACCTTGCACGTCGGCCCTGAGGATCAAGGGGAGGATTTTCTTCTCTCCGCTCTCTTTTTTCGCCATCATTTTTTCGAGGCTTCCAAGCTTAGGTTTCGCATGGAGCTCGCGCTGCAACCCTTCGGCTCGGTCGGCTGCCAGCTCGCGCGCCTCTTTTTCATTTTTCACAACGATGAACTCGCTGCCTGCATTTGCAAGCTCGGAGAGGCCTGTGATCTTCACAGGAGTCGAAGGGCCCGCCTCTTCCAGATTGCGGCCGTAGTCATCTTGCATCGTTTTGATACGCCCAGAGAAGTGGCCAAATACGATCGCATCTCCTTTCCGGAGCGTCCCGTTTTGAACTAAAACAGTCGCGACAGCTCCTAATCCCTTGTGCATTTCCGATTCGAGGACAGTGCCTCGCGCTCGCATATTTGGATTAGCCCTGAGTTCTAAGATCTCCGCTTGAAGCGCAATCATCTCTAATAATTCTGTGACCCCTTGACCCGATACCGCAGAGCAGTTGACGGTAATCGTGGTTCCTCCCCAAGTTTCTGGAAGGAGGTCGTGATCGGCTAGTTCCCGATACACTTTTTGGGCGTCGAAAGTTGGCTTATCGCATTTATTCATGGCGACCAGAATGGGAACCTTCGCCTCTCTTGCTTGGCGGATAGCTTCTTCTGTCTGCGCTTTGATCCCTTCATCCCCAGCTATGACGAGAATCACGATATCGGTCACATTTGCGCCGCGGGATCTCATTTCGAAAAAGGCTTCGTGGCCTGGAGTGTCAAGAATGGTCACATCTCCCGCATTCGTGCTAACCTGAAATGCGCCGATATGCTGTGTAATCGCTCCAGCCTCTCCTGCGACTCGATTCGATTTGCGGATGGTATCGATCAGGCTCGTCTTGCCGTGATCGACGTGGCCCATGAATGCGACAACAGGGGATCGGAGGATCAGACCCTCTTTCGACCCGGTTTCAATTTCCTGCCGGATAGTCATCCCCGTAATCTGGAGTCTTTGCTCTTCTGATTTATCGATTTGGATGTCGCACTGAAACTCATGTCCCAGCAATTGAACGACCGTGTCATCATCGAGATAGTCATTTAAAGTAAGAGTGATCCCCTGCATGAATAATTTAGCGATGAGTTGAGATGCTTTCAATTTCATCTCTTGCGCAAGGTCTTTGATCGTAATCGGCAGGCGGAGGGTCAAGTTCTTTGGGCGGATAACCTCTTCCTGGACATATTTTTTCGGTTTGTGGGCTCTTCTTTTTCGCCACGCTTCGTTGTCGATATCCCGTAATCCCTGCCGGTCGCGAGAATCGAACCTAAGCTCTTCTTTCTTTTTCGCAACCCGCAATTCTTTAGCAGGCTCTTTTCGATGGTGGAGTGGTGCAGAAGGGGCTTCGGCGGCTTCTCCTTGGGATGGGAGAGGTTTTGCCGCTGCCGGTTTCGTCGCTTCCACTTCCGCTGGTTTTGTATGCGGGGATGAGGGTTCTGCAGGTTTTTCCACAAGTGGAGAGGAGATCTCTTTAGAAGGAGCGGCTTCTAGGGCAGCTTCCTCATGTTCAGAGGCGGGCCCCGCTTCTTCCGAGGGTCCCTGGACAATCCGAGCTTTCTTTTTTTTCGGAAGGACTGCTTCTACCTCTTTATCTCTTGCAGCCAATGTTTTTTCCGCTTGCTTGACT